>JBHHXF010000487.1:0-3413 GCA_046756905.1 Anaerolineae bacterium
GAAGGACATTACGGCTTGCATTACGGTTGTTGGGCCAAACGGCGCTTGACAAAGCGTACGACTTGTGGGAAAATGCCGGCCATTCAACCAACATATCTCCTCAATCACCTGAGGTAGGGGCAGGCCTTGCGCCGGCCCATCGGGGCGACCGCAAGGGTTCGTCCCTACATTTTGAGAAGATACCAGCCAACTATTCTCGAGGTAGACGCATGACAACTGCAATGAACCCACCACGCAACGAAATCCCCACACAGTACACCTGGAACGCCCCCAGCCTCTTCGACTCTGCTGAAGATTGGGAGTCCGCGTTCGAGCATGTCTTAACAGCCCTGGCGGGCTTCGGGCGGTTCCAGGGGCATCTAGGCGACGGGCCGGCCACGTTGCTTGAGGCGTTGGAGGCGCGGGACGAGCTGACCCGCCAGGTTGGGAAGGTGGTGGTATACGCTCGCCTGTCCCATGCCGTTGATACCGGCGATCAGCCGGCCTTCGGCATGTACGGCAAGGCGCAGGGTTTATACGGCCAGGCCCTGGCGGCCGTCGCGTTTGTCGAACCAGAGCTGCTGGCGATCGGGGAGGAGACGCTGCGCCGGTGGCTGGAGGAGGAGCCTCGCCTCACGGTGTACGATCACTACATCAGCGACCAGCTTCGGAAGCAGGCCCATGTCCGCTCGGCCGAGGTGGAAGAACTGCTGGGCATGGTCGAAGACCCGTTTGGTGGCGCCTTCGCCACGGCGAGCGTGCTAACGAATGCTGACTTCCAGTTCAGGCCGGCCATCGCAAGTGATGGCAGCGAGCTTCCGGTCACACAGGGCACCATCGGCAAGATCCTCAATGCCGCTGATCGCGAGGCAAGGCGCACAGCGTGGGAGAGCTATGCCGACGCGCACCTGGCCTTCCGCAACACGCTGGCGTCCAGCTTGACCACTGCCATCAAACAAGACGTCTTTCGGATGCGCGCGCGCCGGCACGGTTCCTCTCTGGAGGCAGCGCTGTTCGCTTCCAACATTCCGGTTGAGGTTTTTCACAACCTGATCGACACCTATCATCGGCATCTGCCGACCTGGCGCCGCTACTGGGCGATCCGGCGCAAGGCGCTGGGGGTCGAGACGCTGCACCCGTACGACATCTGGGCGCCGCTCGCGAAGGACAGCCCACGTGTCACGTATGAGCAGGCCGTGGACTGGATTTCTGAGGGCCTGGCTCCACTGGGTGACGAGTACGTGAGTGTGATGCAGCGGGGTTGTTTGGAGGATCGGTGGGTGGATGTGTTTCCCAACCAGGGTAAGCGATCAGGCGCCTTCTCCTCCGGCAGTCACGGCACACATCCGTTCATCGTGATGAGCTACACGGATGATCTGCTGAGCCTGAGCACCCTGGCCCACGAGTTGGGCCACTCCATGCACTCCTACCTGAGCTGGCAACATCAACCCGTTGTCTACAGCCGGTATTCCCTATTCGCAGCCGAGGTTGCTTCCAACTTCCATCAAGCGATGGTCCGGGCTCACCTCATGGAGACGCACGCCGATCCTGTGTTTCTTATCAATCTGATCGAAGAGGCGATGTCGAACTTCCACCGTTATTTCTTCATCATGCCGACGCTGGCTCGCTTCGAGCATGAGGTTCATCAGCGCGTGGAGCGTGGGCAGAGCCTTACGCCGGACGATCTGACCGAGTTGATGGCTGATCTGTTCAGTGAAGCCTACGGCGACGAGATGCACGTGGATCGCGAGCGCGTGGGCATTACCTGGGCGACCTTTCCGCACCTGTACATGAACTACTACGTGTATCAGTATGCGACGGGCATCTCGGGTGCGCACGCGCTGGCCGGCCGCATCCTCTCCGGCGAGCCGGGCGCGGTGCAGGACTATCTAGGTTTCCTGAAGGCCGGCGGCTCAGAATACCCGCTGGATGCGCTGAAGGCGGCGGGGGTCGACCTGGCGACTGCGCAGCCGGTGGAAGAGACGTTTCGTGTCTTGGCCGGCATGGTAGATAAGCTGGAAGAGTTGGCAGGGTAGCGGGTGCAGTGAAGCGCCGCCGGCCTCACAACCGCATCTGCGAAACCGGGACTTCGTACACCCACATTTCAGCGTCCCTGGCGCGGGCGTAGCCGGCCATTTCCAGGGCCTCGAACACGCGCGGCAGCGTTGGAAAGTGCCCTCCGACGGATGGGCGATGCTGCTCGTGCGCCGGCCGGCGAAGCTCCATCAGCACCTCAGGCAGGAACTCCGGGGCGCCGTCGGCGTATCCAATCCACAGCGCTTCCTCATCACCCTCAGGGGTTGATAGCACGGCCAGGCCGGCCAGCCGGCCATCATCTGCGATTCCCCAGAGGCGGCCCTCGGCGGCACGAGTGGTCAGCGCCTGATCGGTCAGTTCCTGCCAGGCCCAACCTCGGCTGACGAAGAGCCTGTGCACCCACTGGAAAATGTCCGAGTCGTTCAGAAAGCGTCGGATAGTGGGGACGTCATCTGGACCCAACGGCTCCAGACGCTGGACGGGTTCGTCCAGGGGTTCAGCTTCGTAAAGCGCGTAGCGTCCCAGCAGCGTCATGCCGCGTCGCCCGGCCATGCCCTGCACGATGGCGTTATTCGACGATGTGACCATGCGCGACACCGTGATCCCGCTGTCGCGGATGTACTGCTGCAAGTGGGGACGCATCTTGCTGACCAACCCCTGCCGGCGATACGCCGGGTCTACGCGCAGCCCCTCCCACCAGCCTTCGTGGTCCGACAGGATGGCCACCCGATCGATGGCCGCCGGCTTCCCATCGACCAGGGCGACGAACAGCCGGCCATTCGGGTCGGCCAGCCACTCGTCCCACACATCGGCGATGTAGTCGTCGTGGTCTTCCCACGTGTGCTCACAAAAGGCCAGCACGGCTGCCTTGTCCTCAGGTCGTGCCGGCCGGACCTCGACCTTCGCCATTTGACAACCCCCTTCTTAGATTGATTCAATACTCGTTGTGACGACTGAGGTCGTCACAACGAGTCAAAATATTTCTCCGAAGGTAGCTACTCAGCCACTTCGCGCCTGGCGAATGAATTCGCGACAACCCTTGCGAAACCGACCCTTCGGGCTGAGCCTCAGGACGAAGCCTTCGTCGGTTGGGTTTTGAGTCGCCGAAGGGAAGCAATCTCCAGCGCACTTTGGAGATTGCTTCGCAGCCTGGAAAAGCATCAGGCTGCTCGCAATGACACGCATCGAAGCGGGATTTGACACTTGTCCTGAGCCTGCCGAAGGGATACAGGCCGAGCAGGCTGAGTAGTAACCAAATGGGTTGAAATAGACGGGTTCTACCGTCTGTAAGAAAAGGGGGGATCGCTGCATCGTATACATCAGAAAATACCGCGAATCTCTTTGGTGAAATAACCTCCTATTTCCGAGAAAGCCGGGGATCTTGGGGCAGATCCCCG
>JBHHXF010000488.1:0-3401 GCA_046756905.1 Anaerolineae bacterium
ACCCTCTTCAGCTCCACCAGAAACTGCGCCACGTAAGCGCCATCGACGATGCGGTGGTCGCCGGACACGGTTGCCCGCATGACCTGAGCAACGGTCACAATGCCATTGCGGACCGCCGGCGTGGGCTGCACGGCTCCGACAGCCATGATGGCCGCTTCCGGCGGATTGATGATGGCGACGAACTCGTCCACACCGTACATCCCCAGATTCGAGATGGTGAATGTGCCTGCCGTCTGAAAATCCTCGGCTCGCAGCTTGCCCTCGCGCGCCCGCGCGACCTTGTCCCGCGTCTCCTGTGCGATCTGCAACAGGCTTTTATCGTCCGTATTGGGGATGACCAGCGTCAGGAGGCCGGCCTCGATTGCCACCGCGATGCCCATGTTCACCTGCGGGTGCAGCACCAGCTCCTCGCCGGCCAGGGAGGCGTTCATGCGCGGGAACTGCTTCAAGACTAGAGAGGCGGCCTTCACCACCAGGTCATTCACCGAAATCTTGACGCGCTCTGTCTTGTCGGTGTACTCATTGATCTGATCGCGCAGCTCCATCGCCTTGCCCATGTCGATGGACATGGTGACGTAGAAATGGGGCGCGTTGGCCTTGCTTTCGACCATACGCCGGCCCAGAGTCTTCCACAACTGAGACACTGGCTCGCGCTGAGCCGCCACCTCCGGCCGAGGCTCGGGAACGGGCGCCGGCACAGCCGGCCTGGTCGGAGCCGCTGGAGGGGCCTCTACGTACGCCTCGACATCGGCGCGCGTTATGCGGCCGCCCGGCCCTGTGCCACCCACCTGTGTGATGTCGACGCCGCGCTCCTCGGCAATGCGACGAGCCAGGGGCGATGCCTTCACGCCGGCCACTGGTGCGAATTCCTCTTCGGGGACCGCCGGCTCCGGTGAAGGGGTTGCCGGCTCCTGGGCTTTTTCCGGCGCTGGCGTCTCAGCCACAGGCGATTCTCTGCCATCCGCGGGAGCACCCGGCAACTCCTCATCGGGGGCGGTGATCCAGGCGATGGTCCCGCCAACGGGAACCGTCTCGCCTTCCCTGGCCACGATGCGGCGCAGAACCCCGGAGTCAAAGGCTTCGATCTCGATGTTGACCTTGCCCGTCTCGATCTCCGCGATGACCTCCCCACTCTCGACGGGGTCGCCCTCCTGCTTGATCCACTGGACAACCTTGCCTTCTTCCATGTCATACCCCATCTTGGGCATGACAACTTCACTAGCCAATGGTATCCCCCTTTCGCCCTCGAAGGATTACGCGATCCGCATCTCTCGAAGTTGGGCCATGACCTTTTCAGCGCTCGGCATAGCCGCCTGTTCCAACTTCTTGGCATATGGGAAAGGGACTTCTTCGGAGGCCACGCGGTGCACAGGTGCATCCAACCATTCAAAAGCCTCTTCCTGGATGCGGGCCACAACCTCAGCGCCAATGCCGTATGAGCGCCAATTCTCTTCAACGACAACCGCCCGGTTCGTCTTCTTCACGGAGCGCACGATGGTTTCCGTATCCAGCGGACGCAGAGAGCGCAGATCAACCACCTCCGCTTCGACGCCCCGATCCGCCAGTTTGTTAGCAACGTCCAGAGCTACGTGAACCATGGCCGAGTAAGCGATAAGAGTCATGTCCTTGCCGGCGCGCTTGACCTCCGCCCGTCCCAGAGGAATGGTGTACCTCTCCTCGGGCACCTCTCCGCGCAGGTTGTACAGTTTGGCGTGCTCGATGAAGAGCACCGGATCATCCACCAGGATGGCCGTTCGCAGCAGACCCTTGGCGTCGTAGGGAGTGGCCGGCATCGCCACATACAGCCCGGGGATGTGAGAGAACATCGCCTCGAAGCTCTGGGAATGAGTGGCCGCCAGTTGGGCGCCACCGCCCCCCACCGTGCGAATGACCACCGGCGCCTGAGCCTGGCCACCGAACATGGACCGAATCTTGGCGGCGTGGTTAATGATCGCATCCGAGGAAATCAGGGCGAAGTTGATGGTCATGAGCTCTGCTACGGGACGCAGGCCGGCCATAGCCGCTCCGGTAGCCACGCCGGCAATACCCATCTCCGCGATGGGCGTATCCCGCACGCGCCGATCACCAAACAAAGTAGCCAGGTCGCGCGTTACGCCGTAGGAGCCGCCATAAAGATTCACGTCTTCGCCCATGATGAAGACTCGCTCGTCTTCCTCCATCGCCTCGATGAGGGCCTGACGCAGCGCCTCGCGATATGTCATTTCAGCCATAACTTTCGCTCCCTATGTCCAAATAACCAAGTCTTGCCCGGTGTCTTCGTCATATATATCGCGATAGATCTCTTCAATCGGGGGATCTGCGCTGTCGAGCGCGAATTCTACAGCCTCTTCGACGGCCTCCTCCGCCCGCTGGCGGATCTCATCTGCCTCGGTTTCGGTCAGCAGATCACGCGACAGCAGATAGTGCTCGAATCTTTCGATGGCGTCCCTTTCCCGCCATGGCTCCGCTTCATCCTTTTCGCGGTATAGCACCGGATCAGCCATGGAGTGCCCCCGATAGCGATACGTGATGGCTTCCAGGAAGTAGGGACCCTCGCCGGCCCGAACTCTTTCCGCCGCCACCTGTACCTCGCGGTACATCTCGAGGACATCCATCCCATCGATGCGCTTGTTGGGAATGCCGTACGCGTCGGCCTTGCGATGAATCTCGGTGATGGCGGAGGCGCGCTCGACCGCCGTCCCCATGCCGTATTGGTTGTTCTCAACGAGAAAGAGGACGGGGGTGTTCCAAAGGCCGGCGAAGTTCAGCGCCTCGTGGAAGTACCCGATGTTGGTGGACCCATCCCCGAAGATACACATCACAATCCAATCTTCATCCCGATACTGAGCCGCAAAGGCATACCCAACTGCCAACGGCAGGTGCCCCCCGATGATAGCATAGCCACCCAGCATGTTATGCTCGGCGTCATAGAAGTGCATCGAGCCACCTTTGCCTTTAACGATGCCAGTCTGCTTGCCGAACAACTCTGCCATCAACAACTTTGGGTCAGAACCCTTCGCCAGTGCGTGACCATGGTCTCGATAGTGGCTCATGAGCCTGTCTTCGGGGCGCAGCGCCGTCATTGCCCCAACCGCAACCGCTTCCTCGCCATTGTAGAGATGTAGGAAGCCGGCAATTCGCCCACGAGCGTACCACTCGGCAGCGGCATCTTCAAACCTGCGAATCAGGCGCATCTTGTAGAGCATTTCGTGGAGTTGCTCCCGCCCCAGGTCGAGCCCGTCCAGCGCCGTCTGCTCCGACGGCACACGCTCCAAAACGTTTTCCATCACTTGTTCAGACTCCTTCCCACACACGCCGCATTTCGGCAGTTGATGAAGTTTGAGAAAACAATCAGTGCACTAACCCCGAAAGGCCCGCCCGCCGATGAAGCGACGTCCTGA
>JBHHXF010000489.1:0-3370 GCA_046756905.1 Anaerolineae bacterium
CCAATAAGGAACGGGAGTTATGAAACGTGCTGCTGTTGGAAATGAGAAAGAGGCGGCCAACTTGTCAGCCGCCTCTCCTGTGGACAGGTTCGTGTCCACGTGCTTGATACGCAACTATAGTGTAGCATATTCCAGCCCATCTGTCAAAAGCCGGGGCGCGGAGCGGGGAGGACTCGAACCCCACGCCCGAAGGCGCACTATGCGTATCAAGCACGTTCTCGGACCTCCGAGATTCCCGCTCCGCCCGGGGCATTATACCACGGCAGGCAAGAAGCCCCAAACTCGCAGTACGCAATACGAACAATGAACTGTCCAAACTGCAACACCCAGAACCCCGAACAAGCCCGCTTCTGCCTCTGCTGCGCGACAAACCTGGAGGCAGAACCGGCCCTGGCCTGCCGGCAGTGTAGCACCGGACTGCCCTCGCAAGCCCGGTTCTGCTTCGCCTGCGGCACGCCGATGGACGCGCCATGGGCCGACGCCATGCAAGGGCGCCTCCAACGCCTGATGCCCAAGCAGTACGTCGAACAGTTGCAGGCCACCAAGGGGCGCGTCAGGGGCGAGCGCCGCGTCGTCACCATCCTCTTCTCCGACGTCAAGGGCTCCACCGCCATGGCCGAGCACCTGGATCCCGAAGAGGTGATGGAGATCATGGATGGGGCCTTCGAGGTGCTCATCGAGCCCATCTACCGATACGAAGGCACCCTGGCCCGCCTGATGGGCGACGCCATCCTGGCCTTCTTCGGCGCGCCCATCGCCCACGAGGATGACCCCGAGCGCGCCGGCCGGGCCGCCTTGGACATCATCGCCGGGGCGAGGCGCTATGCCGAGCGCCTGGAGCGCGAACGGGGCATCCGCGGCTTCAACGTTCGGGTGGGCATCAACACCGGGCTGGTGGTAGTGGGCGAGGTGGGGACCGACCTGCGGGTGGAGTACACGGCCATGGGCGACGCCGTCAACCTGGCGGCGCGCATGGAGAGCGCGGCCGAGCCCGGCACGGTACTGATCACCCAGGACACCCACCGGCTCATCCGCCCCTGGTTCGAGACGGAGACCCTGGACCCCATCCAGGTCAAGGGCAAGGCCGATCCCGTGCGTGTCTTCCGCCTGCTGGGCCTCAAGGCCGCGCCGGGCGTTGGGCGCGTCCTTGAAGGACTGCACTCACCGTTGATAGGGCGGGACGCGGAGCTACAGAAACTACAGACTGCTATCCGCGCCTTGCAGGAGGGCGAAGGCAGCAGAGTCGCCGTGATCGGGGAGGCGGGGCTGGGCAAGAGCCGGCTGGTTGCCGAAGCGCGCCAGACGCTGCCGGACAGCGTCACGTGGGTCGAGGGACGCTGTCTGTCGTACACCGCCGAAATGAGCTACTGGCTGGCCCGCAACATGCTGCACGGTCTGCTGGGCGTGAGCCCCGACACCCCGCCGGCCGAGGTGGGGACAGCCCTACACAGCAGCCTCGAGAGAAACCAGGTTTCTCCGAGAAACCTGGTTTCTGAAATCTACCCCTTCCTGGCTCGCCTGCTAGACGTTCCCCTGGAAGATGAGGTGGAAGAGCGGTTCCAACGCCTGGGGGGCGAAGCCCTGCACAGACGCATTCTACAAGTCTTCTGTGACTATGTAACAACTCGATCGCTCGAGCAGCCACTGGTGCTGGTGTGGGAAGACCTGCACTGGATCGATCCCTCGTCGCTCAAACTGCTGGAGAAGCTGTGGCTCCTCACGGACCAGGTCCCGCTGATGTTGCTGCTTGCCTTCCGCCCCAATGAGGGGACGGTGTGGGATTTTCACCGGCGGATGCAGACAGACAATAGCGAAGACTATCAGGTGATCGAGTTGACTCCGCTCACCCGTGATGACAGCCGGCGGCTGGTACAGGGTCTCTTGAGGATCGAGAATCTGCCGGCAGAGATGCGCCAAGTCATCCTCGACAAGGCCGAGGGCAATCCCTTCTTTCTGGAAGAATTGCTCCGTTCGTTGATCGATACCGGCCTGGTGATCCTCCGGGGAGACCAGGCGGTTGCTACCCGCGCCTTTGAGGAAATCCACGTGCCGGACACGCTGCAGGGCGTGATCGCGGCCCGCATTGACCGCCTGCCGCCCCAGGACAAGCGCACATTGCAGACCGCCTCGGTCATAGGGCGCGTATTCCAATACGGCGTGCTGGCCCGCCTGTTGAACCCTGCCACTGCGACCGACCGACTAAACAGATCACTGGTCGAACTGCGCCGGCGTGAGTTCATCCATCTGCGTGAGGCGGGGTCAGGTGCCCGGCACTTCCAAAGTGCCGGGCACCTGGAGCAGGAATATGCCTTCCAGCATGCCATGACGCAGGAGGTGACGTACAACGGTCTGCTCATCGCCCAGCGCAGGGAGCTGCATAGGCGGGCCGGCGAGGCCATTGAAGCGCTCTTCCCCGATCGACTGGCCGAACAGGCGGCAACGCTGGCATATCACTTCGAGAAGGCCGGCGTCCACGACAAAGCATTCACATATTTGGTCCAGACCGCCGGCCGCGCGGCGCGGGTGTACGCCAACCAGGAAGCCATCGGCTACTACCAGCGGGCCCTGGCACTGGCACAGAAGGCCGGGGTACAGCCGGCTGACCTGACACCTGTGCACGAAGGGTTGGGTGACGTGTACTACGTGGTGAGTGAGTACCAGCCGGCCATGGAGCAGTACGACATTGCCCTGGAGCACGTGGAAGACCCTCACCACCTGGTGAGACTGCACCGGAAACGGGGGCAGGTGTGCGAGAAGTGGGGGCGGTACGATGAGGCGAAGGCGTGTTTCGAGGCCGGCCTGACACAGATTGGGGCGTTGCGGGATACCACAGAGCTTGCTCGCATCTACACCGGGTTGGGACTGGTGTATTATCATCGGGGTGATCTGGACGCGGCCGTCGAACTCGGTGCGCTGGCCCTGGACATGGTGGAACGTTCCGGAGACGAATGGGGGATAGCCCAGGCGTGCAGCAACCTGGGTGTCGTGTACTCCCGGCGGGGCGAGTGGGAGCAGGCCGGCGAGTTCCACCGCCGCTGCCTGGCCATCTGGGAGGATGTCGGGGAAGCATACGGCCTGGCTACTGCTCACAACAACCTGGGCCTGGTGTGTCGTCATCAGGGCGAGTGGGGGCCGGCGGTCGAACACTACCAGCAGAGCCTGGAGCTATTCGAGAAGCTCGGCAACCGCCACGGTGTCGCGCGCGCGTACGACAACCTGAGTCAGGTCTACATGGATCAAGGAGAACAGGAGCAAGCGATGGAATACCTGACGAAGGCCGTCACCATCCTGGCCGAGATCGGCGCGGATGAGGCGGAGATTCTGCCGGAGATGTGGCGGTCGGGGGCGTGGTAGTTCGGTGATCAGTAAT
>JBHHXF010000490.1:0-3361 GCA_046756905.1 Anaerolineae bacterium
GGAGCCGAATCTCCCCCTCTCCCAGGGTTGGGAGAGGGGGCCGGGGGGTGAGGGCGGTTACCGAACTATTTTCTCAATCTTCATAAACTGCACCTACCATTGCAAAGTCGCCCTTCGGCGACTGAGAGTCAGTCGGTGAAGGCCGACTTCGCATCGGTTGCCGCGATTTCAATCGCCAGGCTCCCCTGGGCGTGGACGTGGACCGCAGTTTTCGGCAGTTGAAACTGCACCTGCCATTGCAAAGTCGCCCTTCGGTGACTGAGAGGCAGTCGGCGAAGGCCGACTTCGCATCGGTTGCTGCGATTTCAATCGCCAGCCACTCCCGCCACTCCCATGAGCCAGTTCACCGAATACATCCTGAAGTCTCTTCGTTTCGTATACATAGATACAGACCAGAAGCACAACCAATGGTACGCTGATGGTTGTGGGGAGAACGATAACTTGAGCCAAAATGCAGCGCCGCTGCACCAGGAAGCGCGAGCGATCACTGGCCGGCGTGCCGGCGTCTGGCACAACTTTGCGACGCTGGCAGTTGCATTGCTGATCGTCACCCTGCCCCTCCCGCGTCATTGGATCCTGCTCAACCAGCGATCGTTTCACGTCTACTACGAGTTCACGTCGATCCTCTTCTATCTGTCAGATGTCGCCGTGATCCTGGTCCTGCTGACGTCGGCGGTGTGGTTCTGGCAGGAAAGACCGGCTGTGCGATGGGGGCCGGCAATGGTCACGCTGCCATTGGCTCTGTTGCCGGTGGTGGCCCTGGCAACCGCGCCCTGGGCCGGCGATCCGGTGCAGGCCATCTACATCGCCGGCCGGCTGGTTGTGCTCCTGGCAGTGTACCTGGCCATCGTGACACTGCGGCCATCGGCGCGGGTGGTTCAGCGCAGCCTGGCGGCCAGTCTGATGCTCCAGACGGCCGCTGCTGTGGCACAGTTCATCACTCAAGACGATCTCGGGTGGCAGTGGCTCGGAGAAATCGAACTGAGCCCGACGCCGGGCCTGGCCAGTATCATCACGGTTGGCGACCGGGTCTGGCTGCGGGGATACGGTCTGACGCCGCATCCGAATATCCTGGGCGGTATCCTGGTGGCGACGTTGTTGGCGCTTGTCGTCGCATATCTTAAAAGCCACGGCTGGCGGAAGGTTGTGTGGCTGACTGTTCTGGCGGGGGGAGGCGTCGGATTGGTGATCTCTTTCTCCCGCGCGGCCTGGTTAGGTGGAGTGGTCGGCAGCGCCGGCCTGCTCCTGGGCTTGATGAGCTATCGGCCGTGGCGCCGGCAATACGCTCGCGCCATTCTGGTGCCGGCTGTGGTGGGGCTGGTGGGGCTGGCCGGCTTCGCTTTTGCCAGGCGGGATTTGTTCGTTGCCCGGCTCCGGCCACCGGCCACCTACACCGAAGCACGCTCGCTGGACGAGCGGCGTGTGCTGGCAGACGCCAGTCTCGAGCTGATCCGGCGCTCGCCACTGACGGGTGTTGGAGCGGGGAACTTCTCGACGGCCATTGTGCCGCTGGTCGAGGATGTGCCGGCGACGACACCGCAGCCGGTGCATAACCTGCCCCTGCTGCTGTCCGCTGAGTTGGGGCTGGCCGGCGGTGTCCTGTGGGTGTGGCTGATGCTGGCTCCGGTGCTCTTGACGTGGCAACGGTTTCGGACATTTGTAGGGGCGAGGCAAGCCGGATTGGCGATTCGTCTGCAAAGATACCTGCTCTCCGGCTTGCCTCGCCCCTACACCAACGCTGGAGGGGTTAGCCTCTGGGTGTTGGGGCTGACGGCCGGGCTTGTGGCTCTGGCGATGATCGATCTGTTCGATTTCTATAGTTGGGGATGGCCTCAAGGAAGACTGCTACGATGGGTGTTTCTCGCCCTGTGGGCCGGCGAACTCGGCGACGCGGCGGATTGACGCGCGTGCAGACGGCGCTCCTGCCGCTGAGTGCTGCGATCCTGCCGGCCATCGTCTACCTGCGGACAATGCCGCCGACGGTGTACGGGTTGGACAGCGCTGAGCTGTCCGTGGGGGCATACACGCTGGGCCTGGTGCACTCCCCTGGCTACCCCTTGTACCTGCTGCTGGGGAAGCTTTTCACTCTCCTGCCCGTTGGCGACGTTGGCTATCGCCTCAACCTGATGTCGGCCGCCTTTGGCATTGTGACGATCCTTCTGGTGTACGATATTGCCCGCCGGCTTACGCGCCAGTCGGTCATCGCGCTGGCGGCTGCGCTGTTCCTGGCCTTTTCCTGGTACTTCTGGACCGATGCCATCGTCGCTGAGGTCTACACGCTGCAAGCTGCGTTCACCGCCGGCCTGCTCTGGCTTCTGCTGATCTGGCGCGAACGACGGGAACGGCGATGGCTGTACGTGTTCGCTCTTGCAGCCGGGCTGAGCTGTGCCAACTACCCGGCGACGGGGCTGATTGCACCCGGCCTGGCCGCCTTCGTCTGGTTGACGGATCGGCGTCTGCTGCTCAGCCCCCGGCAACTGGCGACGCTGGCCGGGCTATTCGGCCTCGGGTTCCTCGTCTATCTGTACCTGCCGCTGCGGTATCTGGCCGTGCCGGCCTTCAACTACATGGGGAGCTACGACGCCGCCGGCAACTTCCACCCCGCGGATCTGACGGACCCGGTTGTCCTGTGGCAGATGTTCACCGGCGGCCCATTTCAGGGGCTGATGTTTGGCTACAGCGCCAGCGAGGCCGTGCGTCAGGCCGGCCGGTATCTGTACTTCCTGTGGGGTAACTTCCTGGCCGTTGGCCTTCCGCTGGGCCTGCTGGGTCTGGCGCACGGCTGGCGGCGTGACCGGCCGGTGGCGCTCTCGACGGGTCTGATGTACCTGGTGTACGTCCTGTTCTTCATCAACTACCGGGTTGTGGACAAGCACACGATGTTTCTGCCCGGCTATGTGATCTGGGCCGTGTGGATCGCCTGGGGCCTTGATGCTCTGCTGGAGTGGACAGGCAGAACATGGCGATCAGCCATGCAGGTTGCTTTCCTGGCCATTGCCGCCATCGCCCTCCTGGTCAACTTCCCCCTGGCTGACGTCAGTTGGGACCGACGGGCCTATGAGAACGCAGCCGACATGCTGGCCGCCGCCGCGCCGGACGCGCTGATCCTGGGTGACTGGGGCTACGCAGCGCCGATAACGTATCTTCAACTGGCCGAGGGTCGCCGGCCGGATGTGCAGGTGATCAATCGTTTTTTCATCTCGTTTCAGGACATGCGCCAGCTCATCGACGAGTCGGTGCAGAGCCGGCCCGTGTACACTGTCTCTGTCGAGCCAGACATCGCCATCGAGCGCCTGTATGAGGTGGAGGCTGCCGGCCCTGGTTTCCGGATTCTATCGCGCAACAGGAGACAGTAAACAGT
>JBHHXF010000491.1:0-3354 GCA_046756905.1 Anaerolineae bacterium
GGCGCCAGTTGCCGGCCACCAGGGGCAGGTAGACCACACAGCCGGGCTCGGCAGCCGTACTCATGATGTCCACCACATCGCCGATGCCGTTGGAGTTGGCGTCGCCCACGCACCGGGAGGCCGGCGGCGCTGCGTGCAGCTCGATCAGCGTCACCGAGTGGGCCGGGAAGGTGTAGGTGAACTCCTCGCCCGCATCGGCGATGGCCGATTCAGTGGTGATAACCTCGGTCGGGTGGCCGGCGTCGTTGAAGGCGGTGATGTCCGGGCCGTTCAGCGTCCACACTGTTGCCTCGGACACAGGGGTAAAGCCGCTGATGGCGATGGTGGCCGTGATGGTGGCTGTCGTTTCCTTGTTGATGGCCAGCAGGGTCAGGCGATCGCCGGCCTCGTCGGTGCTGGCCACGACCTCCAGGGCCGGCACCGAACCGGTCAGTAGTGGCGCGTCCTCCACGCGACTGTCCACTTGCAGCGGCGCGAAGTGTTGACTGTAGAGCTGTAGCACATAGGCGCCTGGGCGGGGGATCAGTTGCGGATAGGGGCTCAGCACCGGCGGATTGCCCCACCCCTCGCCGGTGTAGATGTCGATCAGAGCGTGCAAGCTGCCCAGGGGCACTCCCTGTTCGATCATCACCCGCAGCATGTCCGCCACGAATAGCCCCTGGTCCAGCGACATCCCGTAGTGAGGCGTCGGCGTGATGCGCTCGGGCACAAAGAGGTTGTACTCCGTGATAGCGATCTCTATGTCGTCGGCGCGATGGCCGGCATAGAGTCGCACGGCGGCCTCCAGGTCTTCCAGGTCCATCTGCTTGATGAGTGGGCCGGCCATCGTCCGCAGATGCGCCTGGCCCAAATCACCGTCGCGGTCGCCCGACCCGTAGTAGGGATGGACGGCCAGGAAGTCATAGGCGTAGTCCTCCCCCATGGCTATCAAGAAGGCATCCGAGTGCATGCAGCTCCCCACCTTGATGTCCGGGTCTACGGCTTTCATGGCCACGTAGTAGTCCACGAAACCGTCGTGCGGCCCGGACTCGTAGCTGGCCAGGATGAGGGCAGCCAGTGGCGGGATACGGCCGTGCTCGCCGTCCCCGAACCGAATCTCGCCCTGCTGCGGGTCGAACTCGTAGACGGAGTCGTCGGGGCCGGCGGCCGACAGATCGGGGACCTCGGTCCAAACCTGGCCGGCCACGGTTATGGTCTGGGTTCCGGTGACCACGGGCGGATAGCGCACGTAGAACACCTGGGATGGCCGGCCATCGGAGCGGGAGGCGCGATCCTGCCAGTCGCCGGCCTTGACCACCCGCTGGTCGTATTGCCAGGCAGTGCCGCCAGCCGCGTACCTGAGGGGGTTGTGGGTCCAGGAGTACTCCCAGTCGCCATAGAGCTCGTTGCCCACCTCCCAGTACTCGATGTCGTACGCATGGGGTGTCATGCCCAGCCGGGCTTGATTGGCCTCGCGCTGGGCGGCCCACTGGCCGACGGTCCCCCAGTCAACCCCCATTTCGTCCACACCGATGGGTGTGGTGTCCGTCACCGCGCCATTGGCGTAGGCCACCCATGCAGCCGCCTCCTGTGCCGTGCCAGTCGCGAAGTTGACGACGACATTGGCCGTCGCCCCCACGCTTCGACACTCAGCGCAAGCCTGTTCCATGAACAGCATGTGCTCGTCGAAGCCGTATTCGTTGGTGGCCGGCGCGCCGTTGAAGCCGGAGATGCCCGTCGGTCGCTCCTCGGGCGGCCCGATGCCGTCCGTCCAATGGTAGGTGGTGCCCACGGTGCCACCCGGGAAACGCGCCACCGGGAAACCGATCTCCAGCGACCGGCTGATGACCTCGGGATGTACCTGTTGCGCTTCGGCGTCCCAGACACCGTAGCCG
Source organism: Anaerolineae bacterium (assembly GCA_046756905.1). GTDB lineage: Bacteria > Chloroflexota > Anaerolineae > Epilineales > JAANWY01 > JBHHTZ01. The sequence continues at coordinate 1,875 of JBHHXF010000491.1, forward strand.
CTGAACAGATACCGATGGTTGAGCCCGTACAGCAGCGGATCGATGGCGTCCGTGATCTGATCGGCGTCGATCTCGATCCGGGGTAGCGGCTCGCCACCCGGCACAAAGAGGCGGATGAGTTGCACCGATGGGGCGGTCATCGACTCGCTGGTGGCGAAGGTGTCTGTGCCGGCCGGCACGTCGGCTGACTCCACCAGCGTCAGGTTATGCGTCTCGTCGAGCACGTAGCGCTCAAAGCGGTAAGGCTGGTCGGCGCCCCAGGGCAGGTTGGTGACGGTGAGGTCGAAGCCGGCGTGGCTGGAGTTGTAGTCGCTGATGAGGACTTGCACGGTTTGACCATCGTCGGTGCGGCCGGCCAGCACGGCGTAGCCACTGGTGTCAGAGCCGGTGGCTGAAAGGCGTTCAGGCGTCTCCATCATCCAACGGAAAGCCAGGAAGGTGTAGGCCGGCTTGGTATAGAGCCCTTCTGCGGTGAACATCCCCAGTCCGCCATCGCCGCGATAACGGTTGGCGATGGTCACGGTGCTGTCTTGCAGGTAGGTCAGCGCCGAAGCGGTCCAGGCAGCACCGGCGGCATCCCGCAGGTGTTCGTAGTCGCCCTCGACCGAGATATTCCACTCGGTCAAAAGGTTCTCGGCCTGGGTGAAGTCGTAGAAGTCCAGCGCCCGCTGCACCTGCTCAGCCCGTTGGAGCAGCGTGTACGGAGCACTGCCGCCGGCGTACCTGTGCCAGGAGACGAAGTCCAGTGGGACATCATGGTCGCGGCAGTAGGCCAGGAAATCGACGAAAAAGGTGTCCTGACAGCACAACCCCGGTCCACCTACTTTCAAGCCTGGGTCGTAGGCTTTCAGGGCACGGGCTACCGCCTCGTAAAGCTCGTAGTACTCCTCTGGCGTCCCGGTCCAGAACGGGATGTCCGGCTCGTTCCAAATCTCCCAATACTCGATGCCCCAATGAAAACCGTTGGCCCAGCCGTCGTTGTAGTGCCTGACGACATGGACGGCGGCCTGTGCCCACGCCTCGCGGTCCTCTGGGGCGACGTAGGTCACCGGGGATCCCCAGCTCTCGCCCAGGCGGAAAAGCACCTCTGCCCCGACACGCTTGATGGCCTCCAGCTCCCGATCCGTCGAAACGAAGTCGTAGCTGGCCGGTTCGTCCGGGTCAGCCTGGAGGTCGGGGAAGATGACGCGCATGTCGGCCGGGCCGTAGTAGTCGTGGGTGCGGACGTAGTCCACGCCGATGTCTTCGAACTGGCGGAAGAGGTGGGGTGGGCCATCCCGACCGCGTGGGCCGGCGTTGATCCCCTGTAAGGAGCGGATGGTCCCTACAACGGCCGATGCATCCACAGTGATGGTGGCCTGGTCGGCCAGTGCGGAGCCGGCGGTCGGCAGCGTGGCCGGAGCGAGGCCGGCCATGAGCAGAGCCAGCGTGATCAGCAGGTATCGTCTCAACATTGTGTCACCTCCAGCATCGGCGCCAT
>JBHHXF010000492.1:0-3349 GCA_046756905.1 Anaerolineae bacterium
ACCAGTGATCAGTAATCAGTAATTAGTAGTAACTACTCAGCCTCATGTCATTTCGAGGCCATAGGCCGAGAAATCCCTACAGAGCGGCAATTAAGAAGGGGGTGGCTGGACAAAACTTCTTCTTTGCCTGCCAAGTTTTGAGCAGAAGCAACATGACAGGGATTTCTCCCTACGGTCGAAATGACATGCCTGAGTAGCTACGATCAGTAGTCAGATAGTCTGATCCACTGATAACTGATTACTGATTACTGATAACTAATTACTGATCACTGAGAGCCGAGAGGGACGATTCTTGATACAGAGGATTCCTATGCCTGATCTCAACCTATACGTCATCGCACCTGAAATCGCCATCGTCGGCACCGCCATGCTGGTGCTCATCGCCGGCCTGTTCATTGACGAGGGCCGCAACGAGTGGCTGGCAGCGCTGAGTCTGGGCGGTCTCGCTGCGGCCAGCGTTGCCATCTTTGGCCTGTGGGACATGCGAGGCGCGGTCGGCCTGGGGGGGATGGCCACCGCCGATCAGTTTGCGTTGTTTCTGGCCGGCGTCTTCGTGGCCATCGCCGCTTTGACCGTGCTGACGTCGGTGGCGTACCGGCCGATCCGCGCGGCGGAGCGAGGTGAGTACTATGCCCTGGTGCTGTTTGCCACCGCCGGCATGATGCTCATGGCCGCCGGCACCGACCTCATCGTCCTGTTCCTCGGGCTGGAGATGTTCTCCATCAGTTTGTATGTCCTGGCCGGCTTCCTGCGGCCCCAGGAGCGATCTGAGGAATCGGCTTTGAAGTACTTCTTGCTGGGGGCCTTCGCTTCGGGCTTTCTGCTGTACGGCATTGCGCTGACGTTTGGCGCCACGGGTGCAACGAACCTGGCGGCGATTGCCGGCTTCGTGGCCTCGAAAGGTCTTCACACGCCGATGCTTCTGATGGGACTGGGGCTTATTCTGGTGGGATTCGGCTTCAAGATTGCCATGGCCCCCTTCCACATGTGGACTCCCGACGTCTACGAGGGCGCGCCGACGACGATCACCGGTTTCATGGCCGCCGGCACCAAGGCGGCCGGCTTCGCTGCGCTCCTGCGCATCCTCACACAAGCCTTCCCCAGCCTCCAACCCGATTGGGTGCCGATCCTCGCTATTCTCGCCGTTGTCACCATGACGCTAGGCAACGTGGTGGCGATCTGGCAGACCAACATCAAACGCATGCTGGCCTATTCCAGCATCGCCCATGCCGGCTACATCCTGGTAGCCGTGGTTGCTGCGACGAACGAGGGGATGTCAGCGGCGCTGTACTACCTGCTGGTGTACGCGTTGATGAACCTGGGTGCGTTCGCGGTCATCGTGGCCCTGGGCCGGCGCGATCGCGAGTATGTGAACATCTCCGACTTCGGCGGTCTGTCGGCCAAGCAGCCGGCGCTGGCCCTGGCGATGGCGCTGTTCATGCTGTCGCTGGCCGGCTTTCCCCCCACCGGCGGTTTCGTGGGCAAGTTCTACGTCTTCCGCGCCGCCGTGAACGCCAACCTCGTCTGGCTGGCTGTGTTCGGCGTGCTGAACAGCGTCGTGTCCGTCTACTACTATCTGCGCATCGTGGTGCTGATGTACATGTCGGAGCCGACGGAGGAGCCGGCGCCGGCCCCCGTCGGCTGGCTGCTCGGCCTGTCGGTGGCGGTGGCGGCGGTGGGGGTGTTGGTGCTGGGGCTGTGGCCGGCGGGCGTGACAGGTCTGGCCCAGGTGGCGCTGTTGCCCTGATCTCCCATCGGAGCTACTGTAGCCTGGAAGTGCGCGTCCCCATTCACAATAGCACCGATTTGCAGACCGGCGCGCTGGATGCAGTGGCGTTGACCGTGTCGGAGGGCTCCTGTATAATGAGGATGGCAATGGTGCGTTATTGCCTGTGTTGGCCGCCCGGCTGGCCGGCCTGGAGATGAAAGGAACTGAGTAATGGAGAGGGCTTTGGGAACACTGTCAACAGAGGAATTTGAGGGCCTGGTTGAGCGTGCAGTAGACAGACGTCTTGAGGTCTGGCTTACTCAATTGATGGATGCCTTGATAGGCTGGGAGGAAGAGGAAAGTGCAGAATTGCGCCCAGAGTTTGCAGCCTCTCTCAGGCGTTCTCTGGAGCAGGCGCGCTCAGGAGAAGGTGTTAACCTGCAAACCTTCCGAGAGCAGATTGGGCGATGAATGCCTTTCAAGTGATCCTGACCCCTGAAGCACAGGCGGATATCAATCGCCTCGATCCTGCCCTTCAAACGCGGATTCTCAACAAGCTGGAGTGGATGGGGCAGAACGCAGAACTGTTGCGCCACCGCGCGCTGCGGGGAGAGGAATGGAGTGGATGCTTCAAATACCGCGTCGGTGATTATCGGATCATCTATCAAATAGACTGGCCGGCTGAGAAGCTGGTTGTCTTGAAAGTTGGGCACCGTCGAGAGGTGTACGGGTGATGCTGTCTGCGGTAGTCGCTTCGACACTACCGTTGTTTGCCGGAAGCGGCTGGAGGAGCCGGCGCCGGCCCCCGTCGGCTGGCTGCTCGGCCTGTCGGTGGCGGTGGCGGCGGTGGGGGTGTTGGTGCTGGGGCTGTGGCCGGCGGGCGTCACAGCGATGGCCCAGGTCGTGCTGTTGCCCTGATGTCATTGGGCTATCAACCGATTGCCTTCGGCGAAGCGGATTGGCGGATGGGATAGCGGATGAACAGCATGGCAGGAGAATCAGTACTTGGGAAAACTCTGTACTAACCCTCCCGCAGGTTGTCGATCAGATGCCAAGAACGGTTTGAAGCGCGCGTTGCGTGACATACTCAGAACCTGCGGGAGGGTAATCAAAGGAAATTCCCAAGTACTGAGAATTGGAGAGTGTGCCAGCCGGCATTGACTGTGACAGACGGTTCCCGCATAATGAGGGTGACAGCGGGACATCGTTTTGGTGTCTGTCCATTGGAGGCATAAGATGAAGACATTAACACTGGATCTGCCGGAACATCTGGCTGAGGATCTGGCCGGAGTGGACCCAGAATTTGTCATCAAGGTGATCGAGGCTGGATTGGAGCACGTTCATCAAGTGTCTGAGTCTGTCTCAGAACACCCCTATGTCACTCGCGTTCCGGGAAAACGCGGCGGACGGCCCATAATACGTGACACCGGCATCACTGTGTCATTGATCGCGCATCTCTACAAAGCCGGCGATACTGTTGACGAAATCCTGGAGAGCTACCCTCATCTACACCCTGCCTGGGTGCATGATGCCATAGGTTATTATCTGGATCATCAGGACGAGATCGAGCGTGAGATACGTGAGAGCCGCATGGAATACCTGGCCGAGCAGTATCGTCTGACCATTGACGAGAGTGGCATC
>JBHHXF010000493.1:0-3348 GCA_046756905.1 Anaerolineae bacterium
GGGGTCAGCAATGCCACGAGCATCAAGATGCAGCCCTATCGAGAGCTGAAGCAGCTTCTCGGCATCCAGGCTCCCGACCGGTACTTGTACGACTGGCCTGAGCTTGGCACTGCCGCACCGGATGAAGAGACGCTGACACGCCTGCACAGTGACGTTCGCGGTGTGCTGGACGGCCATCCTGACGATGTCTACCAGCGCAACCGCAATCGGGAACCCCACACGCCATTCGTCGATGCGTGGGGCATCGGCCAGATCGAGATCGAACCAGGCGTCTGGTTCCCCGGTGTCCACCCGCTGGCCGACGCCCAGAGGATCGAAGAGATCGAGGATTACCCGGGCTGGCCCGACCCGAGCGACCTGAGCCGGCTCGCTCACGTGCGCGACGAAGGCCGCCGGCTGGCGGAGCAGAACCATTACGCCATCATGGCGACGCCCTGGCTGCTGTTCCCCCTGGAGAGGGCATTCGGCTTGCAGAGGATGGACAACTTCTTGCTCAACCTGGCGATGAACCCGGAGTTTGCTCAGGCGCTCCTACACAAGATCGCCGGCCTTTGCAAGGCCCTCATGGACCCCTTCCTGCGTGAGCTGGGAGACAATGTGGACATCATCAAGATCGGCGACGACCTGGGCACACAGACCAGCCTGCTGATGTCGCCCCAGATGTACCGACAGTTCCTCAAGCCGATTCATGCCGACTACATCGCCTTCATCAAGGAACGTACCCACGCCAAAGTCTTCTTCCACACCGATGGCGACGTCTTCGACTTGGTCGAGGACTTCATCGAAATCGGCGTCGATATTCTCAACCCCATCCAGACCTCAGCCGGCAAGATGGCCGACCTGGCGGAGTTGAAGCGGCATTATGGGAAGAACATCGTGTTCTGCGGGGCCATCGACACCCACCGCGTTCTGCCGTATGGCAGCCCGGAGGAAGTCCGCCAGGAGGTTCGCCGGGTAATCGACATCTTGGGCCCAGGCGGCGGGTACATGGTCGCCTCGGTACACACGATCATGGATGATGTGCCGGCCGAGAACATCCTGGCGATGGTGGACGCTACTGTGGAGTACGGAAAGTATCCGCTGAAGAGGTAATCCTGGGAGCGATTCATGGACTGGTTCAATCCGACTGACCATCCCCACCGGCGTTTCAACCCGCTGACCGGCGACTGGGTGCTGGTGTCGCCCCATCGCACCCGGCGTCCCTGGCGCGGACAGGTAGAGAAACCGCCTCCAGAGACACGCCTGCCCTACGATCCCAACTGCTACCTGTGCCCGGGGAACCAGCGAGCCGGCGGCAACCGCAACCCAGACTACCAGAACACGTTCGTCTTCACCAACGACTTCGCGGCTCTCCTGCCCGACGTGCCGGCTGCGCCCCTCCACCACCCTCTCCTGCGTCTGGAAGGCGAGCATGGGACCTGCCGCGTCCTCTGCTTTTCACCCCGCCACGACCTGACCTTGCCAGAGATGCCTTTCGAGGACATTCGACACGTGGTTGATACCTGGGCAGAGCAGACAACGGAGCTGGGACAGCGCTACCGCTGGGTGCAGGTCTTCGAGAACAAGGGCCAGATGATGGGCGCTTCCAATCCGCATCCGCACGGGCAAATCTGGGCCGGCAGCGCACTGCCCAACGAGCCGGCCAAAGAGGACCGCCACCAGCAGACTTACTTCAACGAGTACGGCTCCCCGTTGCTCGTGGACTACGCCGGCCTGGAGACAGAGCAGCGGGTGCGCATCGTCGTGGAGAACGATCGCTGGCTGGCCGTGGTCCCCTTTTGGGCTGTCTGGCCCTTCGAGACGCTGCTCCTGCCCCGCCGGCACATCCTGCGCCTGCCCCACCTGGACAGCGCGGAACGGGATGCCCTGGCCGGCCTGCTGAAGCGCCTGCTCACGAAATACGACAACCTGTTCGATACCTCGTTCCCCTACTCCATGGGCTGGCACGGCGCTCCGACGGATGCCGGCGAGTACCCGCACTGGCAGTTGCACGCCCACTTCTATCCGCCGCTCTTGCGCTCCGCCACAGTGCGGAAATTCATGGTCGGCTACGAGATGCTGGCGGACCCCCAGCGGGACCTGACGGCGGAACAGGCAGCGGAGCGGCTGCGCGCCCTCTCGGAGGTCCACTACCGTCAGTGACCACGGGGGGCTAGATGGCTAGGTGGCTGGATGGCTAGATGGCTGACCACTAACCACTAACCACTAACCACTGGCATGTAAGGAGACTCTCATGACTCACCCGCGTGGCGCCGACGAACTGCTGACTCGATTCGCACAGACCTTTGGCCGGCCCGCTGCGGTTTTGGCGCATGCGCCCGGTCGGGTGAACCTGATCGGTGAGCACACCGACTACAACGACGGTTTCGTGTTGCCCATGGCCATCGAACGGGAGACACGGATCGCCGCCGCGCCCAGGGATGACGGGCGCGTTCACCTGGTCGCACTCGACCTCGATCAAGAGGATGAATTCAGGCTAGCCGGCCTAACCCCGACAGAGGAAGAGCGCTGGAGCAACTACGTGCGCGGGGTCGCCGCCGGCCTGCTGGAAGCGGGCCATCCGCTACGCGGCATGGACGCTCTGATTCACGGAGACGTTCCTATCGGAGCGGGATTGTCCTCCTCGGCGGCGCTGGAGATGGCGGTAGTTCAGGCTTTCAGCGCTGTCAGTGGCTTCACCGTGTCTCCCGAGAACGCGGCGCGCATCGGCCAGCACGCGGAGCACACTTTTGTAGGCATTATGAGCGGGCCGATGGACCAACTGGCTTCCGCCCTGGGCCGGCCGGATCATGCGCTATTGATTGACTGTCGCGACCTGAGCCATGAACTGGTGCCACTGCCGGCCGGCGTAACGATCCTCATCGCCGACACAGCCGTGCGCCGCCGCGTGGTGGCCTCGGCCTACAACGAGCGGCGAGCCCAGTGCGAGGCCGCCGCCCGTGCGTTGGGTGTGCCGGCCCTGCGGGATGCCACGCCGGCGATGTTGGATGCAGCGCCGCTGGACCCGGTCATCGCCATGCGAGCGCGGCACATCGTCGAGGAGAACGAGCGCGTTCTGGAGACTGTGGCGGCCTTGCGCGCCGGCGACCTGTTGCGCGTCGGGGAGTTGATGAACGCCTCCCACGCCAGCCTGCGCGATCTGTACCAGGTCAGCAGCCCTGAACTCGATATCATGGTCGAGCTACTACGTGCTCAGCCAGGCTGCTACGGCGCGCGACTGACCGGCGCCGGCTTCGGAGGGTGTGCTGTGGGGCTTATGGACTCGGTTGTGCTGGAGGCTGTCATTCCGTCTGTGGCGTTTGCGTACAAGGCCCGCACAGGGCTCACGCCGGCCCTCTATCCCACGCG
>JBHHXF010000494.1:0-3347 GCA_046756905.1 Anaerolineae bacterium
ACTTCTCCAACCAGATATACTTGAGGCGCGGCACCACTGCCGGCGGGTACACCATCCCCTGGACGTAGGGTTTGGTGAGCCAGTACTCGGCGTTGTGGAACAACGGAATCCAGGGTGCATCCTCCACCACCATGCGCTCGATTTCCTGGTACAGTTGCATCCGCTTGTCGGCGTCTTGTTCGACTCTCGCCGCCTCAAGTAGACGGTCCACGTCGGAATTGGAGTAGTTCATATGATTGTTGGCGCTCTGGCTGTAGAACAGAATATCAAGGAAGTCCTGTGGATCGGGGTAGTCGGCGCTCCATCCCAAAACGAACATCTGGTAGTTGCCTTCGCCCACCTCCGACAAGAAGACAGCCGACTCGATGAGCTCAACAGAGACCTCAATGCCCAAATTCTGCTCCAGCATGCCAATCACTGCGGTGGCCACCGTACCTGGCTCGGAGCCGGCCCCCGACGTGCTCAGAGTGATGTCTGGAATGTTGTCTACGCTGCCATACTTGGATTCAGCGATGAGTTGCTTCGCCTTCTCAACATCGAAGTCGTAGATGTTCAGGTCTGGGTTGTAGCCGGGCATTCTCGGGGGAAGAACGCCTTCCGCCGGCACGCGAGTCCGACGCAGGACCACGTTAGCCAGCACGTCCTTGTCGATGGCGTAGTTGAATGCCTGGCGTATCTTTGGATCGTCGAAGGGCGGTATGCTGTTGTTCAACCCGACATAGAATGTAGATAATGTGGGCGCTACAACTGTCAGCTCATCGTGGAGCGGGTCTGTCGGATCAAGAATGCGCTCAATGTCTGCCAGGCCGATAGGTGTGGCGTCGATGTCGCCGCTTTCGTACATGATCATCGCCGATCCGCCGCTGAGCAGGAACTGTACGCGCTGCAAGGCCGGCTTGGGCTCGCCGTAGTAGAACCGGTTGCGCTCCAGGACAATCTCTTCACCCAGGCGGTATTCGCGCAACCGGAACGCGCCAGTGCCATTCGGCTTATCGGTCCAAGTTCGTCCACCGCTTTCGACGTTCTGCTGATCCAATACGAAGCCGGTGGGGTAGGTCAGCTTTGCAAGGAAATATGCTTTGGGCGCATCGATGGTGATTTCCAGGGTGTGGTCGTCGATGACCTTGATCCCTTCGACTTCGTCGGCTCGGCCCTCCAGTTTGTCCACAGCGCCGATGATGTCATTCAGGTACAGACTGGACACAGTCGATAACGTTGCCGGGTCCAGCGCCCGCTCAAAGGACCACTTGAAATCCTGAGCCGTCACCGGCCGGCCGTCGTGGAACTGAGCATCCTGACGAAGATGGAACGTGTAGACAGTGCCAGTCTCATCGACATCCCAGCTTGCGGCCAGGTCGGGGACGATCTCCAGGTCGGGGTTCAGGCTGACGAGGCCGCTGAAGATTTCCACGATGTAGGTTGCCGACTCGAAGTCGGTCACAAGATGGGGGTCGAGCGTGGCCGGGTCTGCGCCGACCTGGACAAGTGTCCCGCCTTCCTCCCGTGCCTGGGGTTGGGCCGATTCACTCGACTTGGGCTGCTCAGCCGGCGGGGACTCTTGCGGAGTGGCCGGGGGTTGTTCGGCTTGTTCAGGGGCGGCTGTCACCTGGGCCGGCGGCTGGCCCACCGGCCCCGATTGTACCGGGCCGGCATTCCGATTGGCCAACATGCCCACGGCCAGGAAGGCGACGCAGGCAATCGCCAGAATAGATACAACAACCACTGCACCAATTGTCAAAAGCCATTGATTTCTCGTCATACCGGGGGATCCCTATTCCAGTTTCCAGGTATGTGCTGATGGGGCAAGGCAGCACATGGCGGATGTCACAGTGCGCCGAAGTCTAGCATAGTCAAACTTTCCTGTCAAGAAAGGTCGGCCGTCGCTCACGACCGCCGACCAGACAAAAATTCTCAGCCCCGATCTCCGGGTTCGGTAGATCCAAATCTCGTTCAAAGGGGATCGTCAGACCCCCGTCTGGGCCTGGATGGTTCGGTCAGGCTCACCACAGGATTGGCAATCCAGGCTGAGCGAAATTGGATCTACTGGGGTTGCCACTGCTTCTCCACGATTCGCGCCAGGGCTCTAATCTCATCCTCTCTGGAACACATCACCCCTTCCCGTCGGGCATATGCCTCTGCCTCTGGGGTGAATCCTGCCCGGGAAATAAACCAGGGCCGGGCCGAGAGCATCTGAGCTGCACGCACCAGCCTCTGTACCTCCTTGATCCCGCTCAGCTTGCTCCGCCACTTGATCTCCACTGCCCATCGCTCACCACCACTTCGACCGGGCTCAGCGCCGGCCTCGGCCAGAGCGTCCACTTCGATCTGCCCATCCGCAGAACGATAGGCAGCTACTCGACGAAAGGTGGGCAGGCGCACACTTTCAGACAAGCCCAGCAAGGCCCCGTCCACTTCCTGGCCGGCGAAGCGTTGCAGCAGTTCCCGCACCTGGCTTTCCTTGGCCAGTGCCAGTTCGCTCGTGACCCGCTGGTATTTCTCCATCAACTCGGCCACCAGTTGGTCCAGGACTGTCTGGCGGGGCATTGCTGTCAACTCCAACCCAGCGTAGTAGTAGGCGACCCACAACTGAAGCACAGGATCCTGGAAAACGTAGGTTTTGCCCTCTTGCTGCTCGATCAGATCCACCTCGATGAGCCAATTGAGCACCTGCCGGATGGCCCCGCTAGGCCGTCTTAGGCGGTGAGCCAGTTGAGCCAGGGTGAGGCCCTCCGTCTCCCGAGCCAAAATCTGAAGGGCCGCCTGGGGGATGGTCTCACCTCGGGCACGCTGGAGCGAATCCTCCAGAACATAGCGGCAGAGGTTGTAGATGCGCCCGGTAGTTTCCAGGGTTTCCAGGACGAAGGCCTCCTGCACCGTCTGTGGATCGAGAGGCTTGTGAAGGAGGAAGACCATCTCCAACACACGCATGGTCAAGGAGTAGATGTAAAAGGGATGTCCGCGCGTTACCTGATGGATGGTCGCCAGTACCTCGGGCGGGATCGAGGACTGGAGAGCGGTCAGCCGTTTTCGTGCCAATTTGTAGCTGTCCTCCCGCCCGAAGGGGCCCACTGCCTCCAGTTGGAAGTGAACGAAGAGGGGCGAATCGACTGTCAGGAAGATACGTTCCATGAGACTGATCATGGAGCCAGCTACGACGTAGCAAACCCGTGACTGAGCTTGGAGCACGGCCCGGAAGAGAGCGATGATGTCGCGGATTTGGGGGTAGTTATTCAACGCCAGGATCTCAGGGAACTCGTCCAGGATGAGCATAACATGGCAATCCAGAGCCCGCGCCCAGACCTCGGGCCAGTTGAAAGCCATCTCCAGTAGTAGATGTTGGTCCGGCT
>JBHHXF010000495.1:0-3347 GCA_046756905.1 Anaerolineae bacterium
CCTCCTACGACTCCGCCGGCACGAAATACACATCCGTCGGCTTGAACTTGGACAGGCGTTTGAAGCGCGGGCGTACTTCCATGCCGATCCAGTCCAGCGAAGCCGCATCGGGATCCATGCCAATCAGTCGGGCCAGGAAGAGCGTGTCTACGCCTTCGAAGGCGACAAGGATCAGCACGAAGGGCGTCTCCGGCAAGAACTCCTCGGAGCCGAAGTGGCACACGGTGAAGGCGTGGATCGTCGCCTTGCGCTCGGTCAGGTCCACCCAGTCGGTCTCGTGGCCGGTGGTCATGTCGTGGCCGCGCGGTGTGGCGTACGTGTAACCCGTCTCCGGGTCGCGCGTGCCCAGCAGGTGTTTGTTGGCCAGGCCGGCAAAGAAGGGGCTGTCCTGCCCCAGGGAATTGATGTAGTCAATCTGGTACGGCCGCTTGAGGATGATGGGCGCCAGCTTCTTGACGCTTTGCAAATCCTCCGGGTCGGTTGGGAAGGGTACGTTGAAGATTGTGGCTCCGTCTTCTGTTTCCGGGATGCGGGTTGGGATCTTCTCGTCTGCCATGATGTGAAATCCTTTCTTACGCTTCAGCCCCGACGAGCAATGAATTGCCCGTCTGATACTGCGAAACCCGTTGAAACGGGTTGGGGGTTGAACACGTTTTAACGTGTTTTTCGTATCAGGCCATGAATTCATTCATGGCCCGTCTCACGCTTCTCGTTCCATGATGCTGACTGTCACATAGGTGCCAGTGCCGGCGTGGCTGTGGATAGCGCCCCGGCGGGCATTGGCGACCTGCAGCGTGTCGTCGCCGAAGTGCTCGCCGATGGTGCCCTGCAACTGCCACAAGGCGAAGACGGCCTGCATCAGGCCCGTTGCCCCCACCGGATGCCCACAGGCAATCAGGCCGCCGCTGGGATTCACCGGGCACAGAGGCTGCTCCGGCAGGTCCAGGCCATAGTCCACGGTCGGCATGAAGGCTTTGCCGCTGGCAGCGAAAGCTCCTCCTTCGCCGTAGCGACACAACCCCATGTCCTCGTAGGTTTGGATTTCGCTGGAGGTGTAAGCGTCGTGCAGCTCTACGAAATCGAGATCTGCCGTCGGGTGGACGATGCCGGCCCGCACGTAGGCCTGCCGGCTGGCCATGCGGCCGGCGCGGAAGGAGTGTACACCAGGGTAACGGAACCCCTGATCCCATAACTCCTTGTAGTATGCCCGGTCCGTGGGGTTATCCTCGCTAGGAAGCAGGTTATAACGCAGGAAATCGTCGTAGGATTGGTGCGGTCGGTCGGCCATTCGCATGGCATCGGTCCCGCGACCGATGGCCGCTACGCGCACGCGGGGCAAACGCCGGCCCGTTGCCTTCTCCAGACGGGTCAGGCCGTCCTCGCTGGCCAGCGTGACCAGGGCAGCGCCATCGCTCATAACGCAGATGTCCAGGCGGGTGAGGGGCCAGGCAACCATCGGCGCGGCGCGCACATCAGCGATAGTGAGCCGCCGGCGCTTCTGGGCGTAGGGGTTGTAGTAGGCGTTCATGTGGTTCTTCACCGACACGTGCGCCAATTCCTCCACCGTTGTGCCGAATTCCTTCATGTAGCGTGTGACCATCATGGCGTAATAACCGGAGTAGAAGCCGCCCACGGGATAGTCGAAGTTAGTGTCCGATGCCAGCGCGATGAACTCGTTCCCCTTCCAGGTATTGACCGTGGACATAGTTTCAAACCCGAAGGCCAGACAGACATCCATATCACCTGAAGCGACAGCCTTATATCCTTCCTGGAAGCAGACGCCGCCCGTAGCTCCGCCCGACTCGACCCGGTGACTGGGCTTGGGGCACAGGCCCAGGTAGTCTTGGGCCATGATGCCGGCCATCAACTGCCGGGTAAAATGGTCGGAAAAATAGGATACCACAGAGCCATCCACCAGTTCATTAAGCTGGGGTTGCTCCAGGCCCAGGTCTTCTCGGGCATAGTCGTAGGCTTCCTTGACCAGCGCCTGGAAGTTCTTATCCGGGCGAGCTTTGGCAAACTTGCTTACCCCCCCGGCTACAACATATACGGGTCGCATAATTGAATGCTCCTTTGTCTATACAAGCCGGCAAATCAGCATACACGGGTGATAAGATTGTAGGCTTCCCGCGGTCAGATGTCAACCCGTAGCACCTCTACAATGTCATACGTGTCACATTATATCAGTACTTGGGAATTGCCTTTGATCACCCTCCCGCAGGTTTTAATTATGTTATGCAACACACGTTCTAACCCGATCTTGACGTCGAATCGACAACCTGCGGGAGGGTTAACGTTGAGTTTTCCCAAGTACTGATTATGTGACCTATCATTGCCAGGCACAGCATTTGAGCTCCATGGCCGGGCTTGACGCTTTCGCCAACTACGGCTATAATCTCTGCTTGTTTCTTTGGTTTCTTTGGGAGAATCAACAACGTGAAACTAACGGCACGGCAGGAAGACTTCATTCGCATTCTGATGGACCTATACCGGGAGGTTCAGGGGCCAACCCATTACTCCGTGTTGGCCGAGCGGCTCAACGTCAGCCGTTTCACCGCCTACGACATGCTCCGAGTGCTGGAGGAGAAGGGGCTTGTGACTTCAGACTACCAACTGGCGACGGACAAGTCCGGGCCAGGGCGGTCACAGGTTGTCTTTATGCCCACGGCGCGCGCCCACAGGATGATGGCTCAACTGGCCGGCGAGGTAGACGGCGAGGATTGGGAGGCAGTCAAGGCACGTGCTGTGGAGAGGATTCACAGCGGCGAAGGACCGAATCGTGAATGGGCGGAAGGGATACTCGCGCGCGTTCCGTCGGAAGGCCCGGAAACACTGCGCTACTGTATCGAGGTCATGACGATCATTGCGCTACGCCTGCGGCGCCGCGCCGGACGCCGGCTGTTGCTGGAATACCTGCCCAAAATCCTACCCACCGCCGATGCCGCCAGTCGTGCAAACCTAAGCCTGCTGGCCGGCTTTGGGTTGGGCGTGCTGGCGGACGAGACCGCCGGCGACCGCGAGTGGCACCAGCAGTTGTTCGAACACGTCAAACGCTATCACGAGCTGGTAGCTGAGATGGACCCCAAGCTCTGCCGCCGGCTGGCGCTTAGCCTCAAAGAGGTCTTTGCTCCACTGAAAGAAACGTTACCCGAATGATCAGGCCGGCATACCCCTGTCCATATCACGAACTGGGGTTTTTTGATCGCCGATTGTTTTGTTTTTTGGGAAGATCCTGTTCGTAGTAAGGCACGCAGCGAAGCGGAGTGCCGTCATAGTGGAATGATGTCAGCACTGACGGCACTCCGCTTCGCTGCGTGCCTTACTACGAACGGCCTTACTACAAACGA
>JBHHXF010000496.1:0-3346 GCA_046756905.1 Anaerolineae bacterium
ATGGTTACCGCTTCGTGGCTTCTGCCCTTCGACGGGCTCAGGACACCGCCGCGTCGCCGGCGGATGCCGCGTAGGCTGTAAGGCCGGCGAGCGAGAGAGCAATGAATTGCCCGCCTGTTACTGCGAAACACGTTAAAACGTGTTGCCAGCGGTGGATCCGCCGCCCAGAGAGTGCGTTTTCAACGCACTTCGCGGTATCAGCCGGCGAATTCATTCGTCGGCCAGATGGTCGGGCGGGTCGTCGCGTTACCGGATTAAATTCTCAATCTTCATAAGTCGTTACTACGAACTCCATGACGGGAAGTGGTGATCCACAAGGCTGAAGTTCAGGGCCAACCACGGCCGGATCTGCCCGACGCCAGGCGCGAGTGGGTGACCGAAACGAGTTTGCGAGGAGATACAGACATGAAATTGCATACAGAACCCAAGGCACCCGTCCAGGCGTGGACGGGACGCAGAAAGGTTTTCAAGATAATTCAGTCAGTCGTGATCGCCGGCCTCCTGCTCGCCCATTTCGCTGGGGCGGCGCGGCCGGCCTACGCCAGCCCGTGGACGCCGTTGGCCTGGCAGGACGGCGGCAAGCTGCAGGGCTGGATCCGGGACACGGACGGCAACTTCGTGGACGATCTAATTGACGAGATTGCTATCATCCTCCAGAGTCGGGCAGCGTACATCTATCTGGCTGATGACTTCACTGCTGTCCAATATGCGGAGCTGCTGGCGGGCAACGGCACCGAGACCACCCTGGTGCCTCTGGGCGAGGTCCCGCGTACCGATCTGTCGGCTTACGATCTGATCCTCATCGGTCCGGACACCGGGGAGGGCGACGCCTGGGGCGACCCCGAGGTGGTGCAGGCCATCAACGGCAGCGGCAAACCGATCCTGGCATTGGGCACAGGCGGCAGCGCCTTTCTCCAGCAACTGGGGCTGACTATCGGCTCAGCGCACGGCTATCCGGATGTGGGCGCCGCGCTGTACGTTGCTGATCCCGATCTCCCTATCTACAATACACCCAACCAGCTCGACGTAGGTGAGGGGAGTATCCTCACGCTCTATGACAGTGATGTTCGCGTCACCTACATTGACCTGCCGAGGGCTCGCCCAGACGTTTCCACGCTGGGCCGGCACGCCGACGACGAAGGCCTGTACCCCCTGCTGCTGCAGGACATCCGCTACACGGCGTGGAACTTCGACGGCTCACCGTCGGAGATGACGGAGGCCGGCCGCGATCTGTTCATCAACATCGTCAATCACGCGCTCACCTTCGCCCCAGGCATCGACACGCTCATCCTGACGAACTACCAGCGTATGGTCGATATCGGATACGCGTTCTCGTCGGTCAACAACTTGGCCAACAAGGTCTATCAGCTCGCGACGCTCCCCACGAGTCAGAGCAAGATGTCGGCCATCATGCGCGATCTAACCATCAATGCACCGGATTACGTGAAAAACGCATACACGGCGTGGGCCGGCAACGAAAGCGACATCACGAAGACCAACGCCCTGGCCGCTGCCATTCGCAAGTACATCCGAACGCTAAAGACCGGCAGTTTCTACAACCTCAAGTACGTGATCCTGGTCGGTTCCCACGAGGTGATCCCGATGGAGGCGCGCAGCGTGCCGGCGCCGTGGGACTCTGGGTCGGAATCCATCTGGTCGAACCAGTTGCCGCAGAAATCGGGCTATCTGTATGACATCTACCATAACACCCAGGGCAGTCCCCGGGGGTACTTCCTGAGCGACCTGATCTATCGCAACTGGTCACATGTCCCGGGCGGTGTTGCCTTCTATCCGGGTAAGTGGATCGACGACGAGTACCTGCCTGAGCTGTCTGTAGGCCGGCTGATCGAGACCCCCGATCAGATTCTCGGCGTGTTGAACGCCTACGTCGCTCGCCAGGGCAATCTGTCGAGACTCAACATGTCCGTCATCGCGTCACGGGATTTCACCAAGGCCGGCGGGTGGGCAGCCAAGTACATGGGAACCACAGCCGACACGACGCTGGTGAGAGATTGCGCCGGCTTTGCTGAGAATACAGGCAATTGCTTCCCCTCCTCGCTGGTCCCGCCCAAGCTCAATGCCAAGCACGACATCGTCTTTCTGGCCGGCCACGGAAGTTTCAATTCCCTGACTACCCAGAAATGGCACTACAGTTTCATGGCCGGCTCCGATCCCAGCCAGGGCGACACATCTGAGCTGAACCCACTGCCAGGCGCGGTGATCGTCTCCGGCGGAAGCTGCCATCTGGGCCTAAACCTCGGCAACAAGCTGTACCACGCGCCAGACGGCACGACGACCTACGCCGACTTTCCCGAGGAATTCGCCGCCAAACAGGTTGGCGTGTACATCGGTGCAACCACGATTGCCTTCGGGGACTGCTGTGCCAAGAAGCTGGAGGCGGATTTCATCGACAAGTTGCTCAACACCAGCTACAAGCAGACCGCTGGCCAGGCCCAACTCGACGCCATCAAACAGTATCTCAGCGACCACAATTCGTCCAGCGGCATGGGGATCGACATCCACCGCCAGACCCTGGCCGCCAGCACTTTCTACGGCATGCCCACCTACGGCTGGAAGGCGCCTTTGCGGCTCAAGATGCCCAGCGACTATGGCATCAGCAGGTTCTGCATCGGCTGCCCGTTCCGCCCCTTTCAGGACGAGATCACGTGGCGATTGAGCAACTGGGACGTCACGCACGATGGTCTGATTGAGATTGAGGGCGCCAGCTACGGTTCCGGCGGGGTGGACCTTCCGATTCTTCCACGGGTCGCTTATCGCCGAATGCTTCCCCGAGGCGCGTCCGTCTCCGGAGTTGTTTGGGACCAGGAGGCTTCAGAAAGTGTGGTGCTCCAGAACGACGTGCCTCTGGATACCGCATCGTGGGTCAACAACACGCTGGATGGCATCGTCAGCGAAGGGACAGGGGTGTTCGACTACGACGGATTCTATCCTCCGCTGCCCTACGAGCCCTTGATCGATCCCATCACGGGTGGCAATGCGCTCCAGGCCGGCCTCACCCTAACGCCGGTGCAGTACAACCCCACCACCCACGAGACGCGCATCTGGACGAAACTGGTCTTCACCATCGACTACGATGTCAGCCCTGAGGATCTAAACTTCGATGGGGACGGCGACACGTTGCCACACTACTGGGAGGCCGGTTACGGCCTGGACCGCTACAGCGCTGATGGCGAGGACGGTCCGGATGGCGACCCCGACGGCGATGGCCTGCGAAACGCCGATGAGCTCGAGCGCGGCACCGACCCCCTCAACCCCGATTCGGACAATGATGGCGAGTGGGACAGCCAGGAAGCGGAAGCCGGCACCGACCCTCTGGACCCTCGAT
>JBHHXF010000497.1:0-3319 GCA_046756905.1 Anaerolineae bacterium
TTGAGGATGCTTTTCGCACGCGACAGACAGCACTACCCCATTGTACGTTTTACGATCGATTGGTAGGTGCAACTACTCTGGTGTCGGGTTCCGTTTCAAGTCCATCACACTGCGCATGAGTTCGACGAATTCGGCCAGGACCATGGCCGTCGCTCCCCAAACTTTGTGCCCCTTCACTTCAAAGAAGGGCACCTGGACTTGGATGCCGCGAAGGCGCCAGTCCTCTTCACGGACGATTGATGGATCGAGCAGAACCGCCAGTGGAATTTCCAGAACCTCGGCCACCTCGCACGAGTCGGGATGGAAAGCCGGTCGAACCGGCGTGTAACCCACGACCGGACGGATGCAGTAGTTGCTGGGCGAAATGTACAGCGGTGTCAATCGACCCAACACTTGGATATCGGCCGGCTCTACATTGAGCTCCTCTTGTACCTCCCGCAACGCTGTCTGTTCGAAGGACTCTCCCGGATCCTGAGCGCCACCGGGTAACGAGATCTGGCCTTTGTGACTCGACAGGTGTTCGGCGCGGCGTGTCAACACCAGGTGTAGCCGGCCATTTATCGGATAGAGCAGTAGCAGTACGCCGCCAGCGCGGGCCGGCGTGTTGATCGCTACAGATGCTCGCGGGCGCGGACTCATGCCTATCTGAGCTCTGAGGCCGGGACGAGGCTGCGCGAGTGCCTCACGGACCACGTCGATGCCGACTTCCTCAATCACCTCTTGCTCTCCCCATGAGGAGTTCATGCCTCACTGAGTTCATATATCACCAAATCTCAATAGAATAATCAACCAGGATATATTCGAGGCGCGCGTTCTCGATCAATCTCACAACTTTGGACAGAAGTGCGTGCGCATATTTACCATCGGCGGATACGCAGGCCACACCGATTTCTGCTGTCCCCCACACATCATGAAAATCGACCTCGGCGACCGAGACGTTAAACTTATTTCGTATCTGAGCCTTTAGGGACCTGAGGACCCGCCGCTTGTCCTTCAGTGAGCAAGCGGCCGGCAAGCGCAGTTGAACCGTACAAACACCTATGACCATCGGAAACCTGGCTGGATTCGACAATTCATTCCGAAAAAACAGTTGCTCCAATTGTAGCACAAAAGACGAGTGGTTTCTAATGCACGCATTCATGATCATTCTCCATTCACTGTGCGATTACTGATAATTGGTGTACAATTCGAGGAGTACTCGGTGTAAGTGGGATTAGACAGGTAGGCTGCCGGCCACTTTATGCTTTTCAGTTCGATCAGACAGGTGAGCAACGACAGAGGATTGATCGAGAATAGATGTACAGGAGGGGTGGATGTCAACAGTCAAAGCCAAATGGATCGACGGGGAGTTGTTTGTCGGAGTGGATAGCTACGGTCACCCGATTGTGACCGGTTCGTGGCCGGAGCAGAATCCGGAGTGGGCAGCCCTGAAACCATCGGACTTGCTGCTGCTAGGCGTGATCGCCTGCTCGGGCTACGATGTCGTCGCGATTCTGAAAAAGCAGCGCGAAGACCTTACGGGACTGGAGATGTCGTGTAGCGGTGAGCAGATGGCCGATCCTCCCTACGCATTCACGAATATTCACATCGATTACAAGCTAACCGGGCGAGACCTGGACGAGAAGAAAGTTCGACGCGCCATTCAGTTGTCCGAGGAGAAGTACTGTTCGGTGGCGGCGACTGTGCGCGGTGTCGCCGAGATCACCAGCAATTTCACCATCGAGGAGCGAGAATGAGGATTGCAGTGATGGGAACAGGGGGCGTCGGCGGTTACTTCGGTGCCATGCTGGCCCGGGCCGGCCACGACGTCACTTTCATTGCGCGTGGATCTCACCTGGCCGCTATTCGCGACCACGGCCTGCACCTGCGAACGGTGCACGGCGACTTCACCGTTGGACCAGGTGGTCCATTCGTCGTTGGGCCAGGTCTCCCGACCGCAGCCCCGCTGGCCACCGACGACCCCGCTGAGGTTGGCCCTGTCGATCTGGTCCTTTTCTGCGTGAAAACGTACCACACGGAGGAGGCCGGCCACGCCATCGCACCCATGATCGGAGACGACACGCTGATTCTATCCCTCCAAAACGGCGTTGACAATGAAGAAAAGCTGGCAGCGATACATGGCCGGCAACACATCCTGGGCGGGGTGTGCTACATCGCATCGAACATCACGGCGCCCGGAGTCATCACCCAGGTGTCCGGTCCGCGCCGAATCGTCTTTGGGGAGTTGGATGGCTCGATCACGGCTCGGGCCCAACGCGTGCATCAAGCCCTGGTCGAGGCCGGCATCGACACCACCCTGTCGGACAACATTCAGGCGGCGTTGTGGACCAAGTTCCTGTTCATCTGCGCCCTCAGCGGCGTCGCAGCGGTAGCGCGGGCGCCCCTGGGTGAGCTGGTGACGATTCCCAAGACGCGTGAGCTCTTACGCGACACAATGGCCGAAGCGGAAGCCGTCGCGCGGGCGCGGGGCGTCGATCTGCAGGTCGGCATTGTGGATCAGATGATGCGCACGGCGGAGGGATTCGACCCGCAAAGCAAGCCCTCCATGCTGGTGGATGTGGAGAAGGGCAACCGAGTGGAGATTGATGCTTTGAATGGGACGGTGGCCCGCCTGGGGGCCGAGCTCGGTGTGCCGACGCCGGCCAATCGCTTCATCTACGCCGCCTTGAAGCCGGCAGATGAGCGGGCGAAGCGCCGGAGCGAGTGAGAGTCACATCGCCGGTTAGTTGTGTTGTTAACGTCGCGGCGGTTGTGCTAGAATTGGCGCAATGAATGGCCAGGCGAGGACGAGCTGATGGACAACCTCACAAAGCGACCGAAACGGCCGCCTAAGGACTGGGAGTCTGCGGTTGACAAGGCGATCCGCGAAGCCCAGGAGCGGGGCGAGTTCGACAACCTGCGTGGCAAGGGCCGGCCCCTGTGCTGGGACGACGAACACGTGCCGCCGGAAATGCGCATGGCGGCCCGGATTCTCAAGAACGCCGGCTTCGCCCCGTCCTGGATCGAGGATGACAAATGGATTCGCGCTGAGCGCAAGGCGGTTCGCCAATTGCTAGACAGCTTTGTCGATTGGTATCGGAAAGAGCAGGCAGCACTTGCCGGCAGGCCGGAGCCGGAAGTAGAGCCGCGTTTGCAGGAACTTGCCGTGGCGAGTGACAGGCGCGTCACGGTGTATCGCGAGCGTGCCGGCAAGCTCAACCAGCGGATCGACAACTTCAATCTGACAGTGCCAATATCGAACTTGCAGTGGCGTCGGGTGCGGGTTGATGAAGAGATCGAGCAGTTTCGACAGATGCTGGAAAACGCGCCCGGCGAATGA
>JBHHXF010000498.1:0-3296 GCA_046756905.1 Anaerolineae bacterium
AACTACATCAAACCCGAGGTCCGCACCCTCTCACCGTACACACTGAAGCTGCACGAATACCAGATCAAGATCAACCAGAACGAGAACCCGTTCGGATTCCCCGAGGCGCTCAAAGAAGAGGTGTGGCGCCGGCTACGCGACCGCGATTGGGCGCGCTATCCCGATTTCTACCTGCGTGAGATCACCCAGGGGCTGGCGGACTATGCCGGCGTGCCCCCAGACTGGGTGCTGGCCGGCAACGGCTCCAACGAGCTGCTCCAGATGACATTTCTAGCCACCCTGGCGCGGGGTGACAGCATCGTCGTGCCCGTGCCGACGTTCAGCCTGTACCGCCTGCAAGGCGTCGCCATGGGCGCCACCGTGCTGGAGCCACGCCTGCCGGCCCCCCACTTCAGCCTGCCGGCGGACGAAATTGTCGAGCTGATCCGCTCTCACGCGCCAAAAGTGGTGGTGCTGTGCTCGCCGAACAATCCCACGGGAAACACCCATCCCACTGAGAGCGTGCGCCCCATCATCGAAGCCTCCCCCGCCGGCCTGGTCCTGCTCGACGAAGCTTATGTCGAGTTTGCTAACCAGAACTACCTCGCCTTGCTGGACGAATACGAGAATGTGGCACTGCTGCGCACCTTCTCCAAGGCGTGGGCGCTGGCCGGCGCGCGGGTGGGCTACATCATCGCACGCCCCCAATTGATCCAGGAAATTGGCAAGGTCAAGCTACCTTACGGCCTGAACACCCTGTCGGAGACCGCAGCACTGGTGGCGTTGGAGCATCAAGACGTGTTGTTCGAGCAGGTCGCACGAATCGTGGAACAGCGCCAATGGCTATTTCAGGCACTCGATACACTGCCTGGAGCGCACCCCTACCCGTCACACACCAACTTCATCCTGTGCCGGTTTGATCAACCCACTGAAGCCGTATTTGACGCCTGCCTGGAGGCCGGCATCCTCATCCGCGACGTCAGCCACTACTCCGGCCTAAAAGGCCACCTGCGCATCAGCGTGGGCACGCGCGGGGAGAACGCGGCGCTCGTCAAAGCCTTGAGAGATTTCTTGATTTGATGATTTCCTGCTATACTCACGTCTTGCGTCTTGCGTCTCGCTTAAACTCATCACGCAAGACACAAGACGTTACACGCAATACGCAGTACGCAATAATATTCCCAACATCAACCCAACGTCAAAAAACAACTCATGTTCCCACCACAACCCATTCAAGTCACCTGTCCACAATGTAATCAACCGTTCACGGCTCTGGTCCAGAACATCATCGACGTGGGCGCACGGCCCGAACTGAAGGAGCAGTTCCTTCGAGGCCGGCTCAACCTGGCCGGCTGTCCCCACTGCGGGTTCGCCGCTGGGATTGGCGCCCCGCTGCTGTATCACGATCCGGACAAGGAATTGGCGTTGGTGCTCATGCCGACCGAGATGAACCTGCCGCGCGACGATGAGGAGAAGCTCATCGGCTCGCTGACCAACGCCCTGATAGATTCGCTGCCACCGGAGAAGCGCAGGGGCTATCTGTTCCAACCGAAGACGTTTCTCAGCCTGGAAGGCCTGGTGAGAGCTGTTCTGGAAGCGGACGGCATCACCACGGAGATGATGAAAGCGCAGGAGAAGAGAGTCGGGCTGATCCAGGACCTGCGCAGCCGGCTGGACAACGAAGACCAGTTCCAGACATTCGTAGAGGAACACCAGAGCGAGATCGACTATGAACTCTTCCTGATCTTGCGCGCCATGATAGATTCGACCCGCAGGGATGGTCTGGGCGAAGAAGCACAAAGCCTGGAAAAGCTTCGACACCGACTTCTGGAAACCACCGGTGGGCCGGCGGGGCCGGCGTCTGGCCGGGTCGAGGTGGAGAGCTTCGATGAACTGCTAGACTTCCTTCTGGGAGCCGAGAGTGAGCAAGAACTACAGGCAATGGTGGCAACAAATCGAGCTGTCTTCGATTACAGCTTCTTCCATTTGATCACCGACCAGATGGAAGCAGCTCAGCAGGCCGGCGATAGCGACCGCGCCACCCAGCTCCGCCAATTGCGCCAGAATGTCCTCGAAGCTACCGAAGCGGTTGATCGTGCCACTGAGGCAGCACTTCAGAATGCAGCCCAACGCCTCCAGGGTATCCTCAGCGCCGACGATCCCCACACTGCAGTGCAGGAGCAGTTGGAGGAAATCGACGAAGCGTTCCTGGTTGTGCTGGCGGCCAACATCGCTCAGGCTGAGGAACAGGGTCGCCAGGAGATCGCCGGCACGCTCCGCAACCTCTACGACTTCACCCTGGAGCGCCTGGAAGAGCAGATGCCGCCGCAGGCGCGCACCATCAACCGACTCCTACGCACCGAGACGGCCGCCGAACGCAGGATCGTGCTTCAGGAGGCCGGCGACCTGATCGACAATGAGCTGTTGCAAACGCTGAAAGCTGTTGCTGACGATGCGAAGGCGCAGGGACAGCAGCAGTTGGCGAGTGAATTCGACGAGATTATCCAACTCGTGAAGGAGCACGTGAAAGAGGGAGATGACAACTGAGCGCCAATCACGCCAGGTTCAAGTCGAGCGAAAAACGGCAGAAACCGACATCACGCTGCAACTGAACCTGGATGGGGCCGGCCGAGCCGACATCCAAACCTGCGTAGGTTTCTTCGATCACATGCTGACACTGATGGCCGCCCACGGCCTTTTCGATCTTGCGATCAGCGCCGAGGGCGACAGGCACATCGACGATCACCACACCGTCGAAGATGTCGGCATTGTGCTGGGCCAGGCCATCGGGCAGGCCCTGGGCGACAAGGCCGGCATCCGCCGCTACGGCCACGCCATCGTCCCCATGGACGAGGCGTTGGCCCTGGTCGCCCTTGATTGTTCGGGCCGTGGCCTGCTGAGTTACGACGCCAGGTTCAGGCGCGACAAAATCGGCACCTTCGACACCGAGTTGGTCGAGGAATTCCTGCGCGCCATGGCGCACAACGCCGGCATCACCCTGCACATCCGGCTGCTGGCCGGCCACAACGCCCACCACGTCGCCGAAGCCATCTTCAAGGCCCTGGGCCAGGCCCTGCGCCACGCCGTGGAGCTCGACCCACGCCGCGAAGGCATCCCATCAACCAAAGGCAGCCTGGAGGGGCAAGGGAGCCGAGGAGCGGGGGAGCACGGGTGAGGGGGAGAGGGAGAGACGGGGAGACGGGGAGACGGGGTAACCAGGAGACCAACACATAAGGTGAGTGACGCTGAAATGACGTCCGTACGCATCCCGCATCCCGCATCCCGCATCCCGCATCCCGCATCCCGCATCCCGCATC
>JBHHXF010000499.1:0-3287 GCA_046756905.1 Anaerolineae bacterium
TTGTAGCCCATCTCGGGCGTGCCGGTGAACTGCCGTAGATCGGCAAAGGTCCGCCATTGCCATACGGCACTGATTTCAGGCAGGCCGTAGGTCAGCTTAGGCCCGAACAGGAAGTACGAGCGCTGGGGAAGTTGGTGGCACATGAAGCTGTAGGCCAGGTAGATGGCGCCGGCCGGCCCTGTCCAACCCAACTTCATGAAGACCGGCGCCAGCCACGGCAGGCCGGCGTACAGCACCAGGAGACCGATGACGATGGCCAGCCAGTGCTCTGCAAACCAGGCGACAAAAGCGTCAACGGCCGCACTTCCTCTCGACACGCTCGGGACCTCGCCCCTCGACACGCTCGGGACCTCGCCCCTCGCAGATAGTTTTTCCTCAGTCAATTTTTCGTTCGTTTCCATACCTTGACAATGGCACATTGAGAAACAGTCGATTCAGCCCACAGCTACTGTAGGGACCAGCACCCTGAGTAGCGCGGAACGTAGTGGAGCGCGTATCGAAGGGTGCGGGTTTATGAGTCTTGAAGCCAAAAAGCCGCACCCTTCGATACGCCTACGCTACGCTCCGGCTACTCAGGATGCTCTCTCGTCCCGCTTCGGAGTAATGTGCCATTGTCAAGATACTCTCATTACCGATATTCGGGAGCCAGCGGATAGCCGGCTTGGACCTCGAGGCTCTGGACCGAACGGGCGACGATAATGATCCGGTGGGTGTTGGTCCAGTACGGCCAGCAAGAGATCAGGGTCAGCCGCTCGTCCTCGGTGGGCATCATCCACTGCGCATTGCGCCGTCGAACCTCGTCTGGCATGCCCTTCTCGCGTACGATGTACTTCTCCTCGATGACGTACGAAAATGTCCGACACCACTTCATCGCCATCTTGCAGGATATGGCCGGCGAAATCGGCCGTCTCTTGCCCGTTGATCCGCACAGTCAGCGTACCACTCCGCTGTTCCTCCTGGCAGGTCTCCAGGATGCAATCCTCGAGGGTGAATTGGGGAGCCAGAGCGCCCACTTCCGGTTCGCCGAGACTGGCTACCGGCTCAGCCGCCCCAATTTGCTCCATGTGGATGTCCGCCAGCGGGCGTTGTTGTTCCAGCCAGTTGGCGAGGGCCGTATCGGTCTGGTCGGTCGGCGTCGACCAGTTGACGCACGACGCCGGCCTCATCGACTGTGCCCGGAGGCTGCCCGTGGGATGCGCGGCAGAAGACGCGTCCCACGGCGATGGCCAGATCGACGTCCGCCTGGGTGATCACCTGGTCGTTCACGACGGCCACCACTGCGGTTGCAGTGTTGCCTGCGGATTGGCCCTGACTACCACCCCCCTGCGCGACTCCGCCCGTGTTCAGGGCCTGGCGGCGGGTCAGAGGCGCGGGCTCTACGCCGATGGCCGTCGCATTCCGCTTCACCCAACGGTTCAGAAGTCCGCTGCTCGAAATCATAAAGCCGCCAGCAAAAAGGACCAGGAGTGCGACAACGAACAACGCCGGCCACACCCAGTGTTTGGTACGAGAACTGCGTACTGCGTACTGCGTATTGCGCGTTGCCAATTCATTTGCCTCCACAACCAGAGTTCTGCATTAGCCGCTACCCTGGGTGGCGGCTGTCCCAAGTGGCACTGGGAGGGACCACGCGACACCTGTGCCGGTGCAGGCACCGAAGAACAGCCACCACCCAGGGGAACGGATCGTTCGTCCATTATCAAGGTCGCCTGCCGCCCCGAGGCTTCCGCCCCAGTCAGCCTCGAGACGGCAGGCGTGTGCAAGAAGGAGGAATATCTCTGTGCTCAAGGTGTGATGAGCTTGTCCAGATAACCCTGTAGCACTTCCGGTGTCAGCGCACCCCGGTGGATGTCAATCACCACGCCCTGGCGATCCACGAATATGCTGGTGGGAATCGCCTGAATCCGGTAGGCGGATGAGACCGCCCCACTGCGATCCATGGCGATCGGGAAGGTAAGCCCATATTCCTGCAAGAACGGTTTCACCACCTCCGGCGTTTCCTGAATATCGACGGCCAGCACCACAAAGCTCTGATCTTTGTACTTATCATACGCCGCCTGCAGAAACGGCATCTCGTAGCGACAGGGCGGGCACCAGGTAGCCCAGAAGTTGATCAGCACCGGCTGGCCGGCGAAGTCGCTCAGGCTGATGGTGTCGCCGTCGGGCGTACGCAGGGTGAAGCCCGGTGCCGGCTGGTTCAATTTCACTGTCCGGCCTTTGGCCTCCTCCATGGCGATCTCGATATTCGCCTCTTGCTGTAAGGCCCTGGCCCATCGCTCGTAGGCCGACTTGCCCGACACGCCGGCTGGGGCCGGGCTGTCGGCCACGAACTGCTCGGCCAGCATGGTGGAGCGGAGCGAGGCGCGCAGGTCATCCATGGTCACACCGACGGAAGCCAGCATGTCTGCCAGGTCCGCCTCGGTCAGGCCCATGCGGGTCAGGAGGCCGGCTAACCGTGTGTCCAACACGGTATTCTCGATGGTCAGGCCGGCAGCTTCGGCCGCCTGGACCAGCAGTTGTTCGTCGATCAGGCTGCTGAGCAGGTCGGTGCGCATGCGCTCCAGCGTCTGCGGGTCATCGCCCACCGGGATACCCTGGAGCAGTGGATAGAGCACGCGACCGATGCCCACTTCTCGCTCCAACTGACTCTCGGTGATGGGCTCACCGTTAACAATAGCCACCGACTTATCCGACGTCAGCCGGCGAGCGGTTTCGGACGATGGCTGGCCGCCCTTCAGGCGGGTGACTTCGGCTGCTGTCAGGCTTGATGATGGCTGTGAGGCCGAAGTCGAGCTATTCGCGTCTTGAGCTACGGCTATATCGGAAAGCCGGGCGAGGGGCGGGATGGCGGCCTGCGTGCGCCCCTGTCCGTAGAACCAGATGGCGCCGGCCAGCACCAGCATCAGCAGGCCGGCCGTGGCCGCCAGGATGATATGCCGACCCGAGACGACGATCGTCTCTTCTACTGGCCCTTCGTCTATCCCCTCGATAGGCCCTTCGACAAGCCGCCGTGGTGAGCCTGTCGAACCATCAGGAGGGGCCTCAGGAGGGGCCTCTTCGTAGACTTCAGCTTCCAGCCCTTCGACAGACGCCGGCTCACTCTCGCCGTCAGTGCGTTCGTCCGATTCTTCGCTGGAACCTTCCACGTCCTCCTCGATTGTGCCTGCCCTGAGGCCTGGGCCGGCCCAGGCCTCGTCGGAGGTCTCCCGAGTGGCGTCTGGCTCCGCTCGCACCTGCTCAGCTTCCGGCTCTTCTTCTTCGTCAGAGACGACGCGAATTTGAATCCA
>JBHHXF010000500.1:0-3277 GCA_046756905.1 Anaerolineae bacterium
TAACTGCTCAGGCCCCCTGCTGCCGGCGGTTGAAACCGCGCCTACCATTGCGAAGCATGTCCTGAGCCTGCCGAAGGATCGCCCTTCGGCGACTGGAGGTCAGCCGGGGAAGGCCGGCTTCGCAAGCGCGACGTCCTGAGCCTGCGCCGTCCCGAGCTTGTCGAGGGGTCGAAGGGTTGCCGCGAATTCATTCGCCAGGCGACCTGTCATCACGATTGTTGTTCCGGTAATGGCGCACTAAAACCCGAAAGAAGAAGAGTATACCCCCGATGATAGCCGTGAGTGCGCTAATGAGGGTCGGGGTGAAGTTCTCCGACGGCTGCCGGCCAAACACCACCACGCTGATCTCCTCGATGGCAACCAGGATCAGGATGACAAAGGCCAGGACGAGCAGCCATCGAATACCTGAATCCACGATGGATGTGTAGTCAGCCGCTGGCGACCGCTTCTCCCCATCACCATTGGGCAGGCCGGCATCCACTGCTGGGCTGCTTTTCCTCACAGCCGGGAGCGAGATTGAGAACCTTTTCTTCTTGCGTCTACCCATGAGATGGGACCTCCCCTTCGCTTTCGCGTGATGCGTCACTTGACCGGGAGTGTGA
This sequence comes from Anaerolineae bacterium, assembly GCA_046756905.1. Lineage (GTDB taxonomy): Bacteria > Chloroflexota > Anaerolineae > Epilineales > JAANWY01 > JBHHTZ01. The sequence continues at coordinate 603 of JBHHXF010000500.1, forward strand.
TTATAGAACGAATGTTCTGTTTTGTCAAATTGACTTTCAGTCGCCGTTCAAGTATCCTTATCGTTAGAACATATGACCGAATTCGCAGTTGCTCAGTAGGGGCGAGGCAGGTCAGAGAGTGGGTTCTCTTGCAAAAGAACTTACTCTCTGACCTGCCTCGCCCCTACATCAACCTGCCTCGTCCCCGCTGAGAGGATTTGTCCCATGGCAAAGCGTGTGCATAAGCCGGCCAATCGTACTGCAAGCCGGCTCAGCATCGATCAACTGATTGAGTACCTCACACAGCGGCCCTTCTATCGCGACCAGATCGTCCACGTGGAGCGTATTCCGGCGCGCAAGGCAAGGTATGGGAGACTGCGCCGGGGCCTTCCGCGTCCGCTGCTGGAAGCGCTGGCCGGCATCAGCGTCCGACGCTTCTACACCCACCAGGCACAGGCCATCAACGCTGCTCGCGAAGGCCACAGTGTGGTCGTGGCCACGTCCACTGCCAGCGGCAAGACCCTGGCCTACAACGTGCCGGTGCTGGAAGCCGTCATCAGCATTCCTCATGCACGCGCCCTCTACATTTTCCCCACCAAAGCTCTGGCCCAGGATCAGCTACGCGCGCTGAGCGAACTCACCCGAGGCCCGCTGAGCGGCGTTCGATTCGCCACCTACGATGGCGACACGCCCAAACCCGAACGTGCCAAGATCCGCAAGGGGGCAGCCATCCTCCTAACCAATCCTGACATGCTTCATGTCGGTATCCTGCCGAACCACAACTTGTGGTCCCACTTCTTCGCCAACTTAAAATACGTGGTCATCGACGAGGCCCACGTCTATCGCGGCGTCTTTGGGTCGCAAGTGGCAAATGTGCTGCGCCGGCTGCGCCGCATCTGCCGCTTCTATGGTGCTGATCCCCGGTTCATCTGCTGCTCAGCCACCATCGCCAACCCGAAGGAACATATACAGCGACTCACCGCCGCCCCTACGCACGTAATCGACGATGATGGATCGCCCAGCGGCGAGAAGCTGTTCGTGCTCTGGAACCCACCATTTCTCGATGAGGCGAAGACCAGCCGGCGGAGTGCGAACATGGAAGCCACCAACCTGTTCGTCGAGCTGGTCCGACATGGCCTGCGCAACATCACCTTTGTCAAAGCCCGCAAGATTGCCGAACTGATCTTGATGTACGCTCGCGATCGGCTCGACAAAGAAGCGCCGGAGCTGAAACCGTTGATCCACTCATACCGGGCCGGCTACCTGCCCGAGGAGCGCCGCCGGATCGAGCGCGATCTGTTCGCTGGCCGTTTGCTGGGCGTGACCGCCACGAACGCCCTGGAGTTGGGAGTTGACATCGGCAGTCTGGATGCCACGGTCCAGGTGGGGTATCCGGGGACCATTGCCAGCACCTGGCAGCAAGCTGGACGGGCCGGCCGCGGTGTGCGTGAATCGCTCTCCATCCTCATCGGGCTGAATGGACCGCTGGATCAGTACTTCATGCGCCACCCCGAGGAGCTATTTGGGCGATCTCACGAGCACGCTCTGATTGACCCGGACAACGTGTACATCCTGGAGAAGCACCTGCCGTGCGCCGGCTATGAATTGCCCATCACGACCCAGGACGAGCGGCTGTTCGGGCCTGGCTTTGTCGACGCAATGATCAATCTGGAGCGAAATCGCAAGCTGGAGTATCGTCGAGAGCGCTGGTACTACGGGAACTTCGACTACCCGGCCCAGGGTGTGGGCATTCGTTCTATCGGCGAGGGGCGATACAAACTGATCAATCAGAACACCGGAGAACGCATCGAGGAGATTGAGGCAGCAACAGCGTTTATGCGTATCCACCCAGGGGCCATCTACCTGCATCAGGGTGAGTCATTCCTGGTGAAAGAGTTGGATCAGGCAAATAGGGTCGCCCGGGCTAGGCCGGTGGATGTGAACTACTACACGGAGCCGCGCCAGATCAGCGAGGTACACATTGTAGAGAGCATGGACCGACGAGGGGCCGGCGCGACCACGGCCCACTTCGGTAAGGTGGCAGTGACGGAGCAGGTCATCGGCTACCGCAAGAAGCAGCAGTTCACCGAGACCGTGTTGGGCGATGAACCCCTGGATCTACCGGCGACCCACTTCGAGACAACGGCCGTGTGGTGGGACATCCCGCCGGTGGCCATCAAGGCCGTGCGCCGGCGAAAACTGGACTTCCTGGGCGGCATTCACGCCGTCGAACACGCGGCCATCGGCATTCTACCGCTGTTCGCCATGTGCGACCGCTGGGACCTGGGCGGCCTCTCGACGCCGGCCCTTCGAGCCCCCTTCGACAAGCCCCTCGACAGGCTCGGGAGGGACCTCAGGACGGTGCTTCGACAAGCTCAGGAGGGGCCTCAGGACGCGGCCCACGCTGACACGGGGCGCCCCCAAATCTTCATCTACGACGGCTATCCCGGCGGCGTTGGCATCGCTGAGAAGGGCTACGAGCTGCTGGCTGAGCTGTGGCAGGCGACGCTGGAGGCGATTCGGGGCTGCCCGTGTGAGGCCGGCTGCCCTTCGTGTATCCAGAGCCCCAAGTGCGGCAACAACAACGAGCCTCTGGACAAAGACGCAGCCATCGTGATTCTACAAGTGTTGTTGGGGAGCCGTTCGTAGTCAGGCACGTAGCGTCAGCGGAGTGCCGTCACACGCTACTCCGCTGC
>JBHHXF010000501.1:0-3277 GCA_046756905.1 Anaerolineae bacterium
GCTGCTGTGATACAATAGGCTAGCCGCTCTTTATGCTAGCTGCCCTGTTCCGCAACCCGTTGTCTCGTCTCGCTTCTGCTTCGGCAATACGCCACGGGATCATTTTGCCGGCACGGGAGCGCGCTCGCCCCTTGCCTGAGGCCGGCTTCGTGCAGGATGATAATGAGTCACCGGAAAACACGCGCACAGATTGCCTCGGAAACTCTCGAAATCCTCGGTCGGGGATATTACCACACTCCAGATGGCCGGACCGTTCACATTGAGACTGAGTTGAACTCTGCCATATCGATGTCCGTCCACTACAAGCCGGCGGACTTCGACCAGGTGTTCGCTCAGAGAGACCGCATGCTGGCAGGAAAAGCTGAGCAAGCAATAGAGTTTGAAGTTACCAATGAGTCCACGCTACATGCAGCACTCAGACTGGCGCAGTCCGGCGACCACGCCAACGTCCTGGCGCTCAACTTTGCGTCAGCCAGGAATCCAGGCGGCGGATTCCTCAAAGGGAGCCAGGCTCAAGAAGAGAGCTTAGCTCGGGCGTCGGGCCTCTACCCCTGCATTGTCCAGATGAAAGCCATGTACCACTCCAATAGAAGGTTCCGCTCGTGCCTGTATACGGACAACATGATATACTCTCCCCGCGTTCCGGTGTTCAGGGATGACAGCGACCGACTGTTGGAAGTTCCGTACCTAGTCTCTTTTGTTACTGCGCCGGCAGTCAACGCCGGCGTAGTACGGCGGCGGGGCGGAACGGATGCCGGCCGGATTGGCGATGTGATGCTCGGTCGCATTGAAAAGGTGCTCTCCCTGGCCGTCATCCATCATCACGATGCGCTTGTCCTGGGAGCGTGGGGTTGTGGCGTGTTCCGAAACGACCCAAGTGACGTAGCTCGTTGGTTTGGTGATCACCTGGCCGGCAATGGCTTATTCGCCGAGGTCTTCAAAAAAGTCGTATTTGCGGTGCTGGATAGGACACCAAGTCGGTCTGTCATCAGACCCTTCGAGAGCGTTTTCCTGACAGCGAACGATGCCAGTTAATGGACAGGTAGGGGGTGGAGGGCCCCAACGCCGGCCCTCAAGTCAACAACGAGCTTGCAACGATCGGAGGATATGATGCTCAAGACTATACAGATGCGAAGAGGCGCACGAAACTGGCAGAAAGCGCTCGATGTCCTGGCCCCCAAAGCCGGCGACATCGCCCCGGACTTTGAGCTGTGCGACGTGAACGGCGAAAATCCCGTTCGCCTCTCAGACTTTCGAGGTAATAAGCCAGTGGCGCTGATCTTCGGCAGTTACACTTGACCGCCGTTCGTCAAGGGGACCGTGAGTCTCCACGACCTGTATCGGCAGTATCACGATCGCGTGCAGTTTCTGGTGGTCTATATTCGCGAAGCGCATCCAGTAGATGGCTGGTGGCTGGGCGAAGGCGTGCCAGGGTTGTTCCTCAAGCTCTCGGGGTCGAAAGCCGCCACAGACGTGTATGATCCGACGACGATTGAGGAGCGGCGGTCGGTTGCTGGACAGTGTGAGGCGGCGCTTCGGTATGGTATCCGCACCTACGTGGATGAGATGGATGACGCTGTGAACAAGGCATACGCGGCCCATCCCACGCGCCTGTACCTGGTTGGGCTGGACGGGCGGGTGGTGTATGCCGGCGGGTTGGGGCCGTTCGGGTTCAGTCCGGCGGAACTGGAAGCTGCGATTGAGGCGTATCTTGCACGCCGTTGATGGCGCTGCTACCTGATGAAAGCCCGACCTTATCCGCGGGATATGACAGCGAATCTGAGGATGAACCGAATTTGGTTCGATGAATCCCAGGATTCTTTGTCAGATGTGGAATCGGAGTAACTACTTCGCTGCTCGCGCCGGATCGCCAGATCCGGCGGCTGAAGTGGCCCATTCAGGTCGATGTCAGCTCCTTTGGCCTGGACTTGACAATCCAGGCCGAGCAGGCTGAGTAGCAACGAATCTGCTAATCCGTTTCGGCGAAGCCAATCCGCTGACAGCCAGCCACCCACCAAAGGAGAAACAATCATGGCCAGAAAACCCTACTCACCCATCGCCCCCTACGCCGAACTGAAGCGCGTCGAAGGGTCAATCAACCGCGCCCAGACCATCGACGACCTCCGCAAACTCGTCGTATCGGATGGTCCCAAGGTGGGCTACAAAGCCTTCTGCTACATCCTCGGCCGCAGGATGACGCCGGAGGCCATGAAGCCGGACGATGCCTGCACCGCTGCCAGCCTGCTGGAGGAGCAGGGCAATGTGGACGAAGCCAGGGCTATCTTAGAAAAGGTACTGGCGGTTCACCCTGATCATCCAGTGGCGAAAGGCCGGCTGGAGCAAGTTGAGGCTCAGGAGGCAGAGTAGGCAACATGTCCGGCTAGGGTGTTCTGAAGGACGAGAATGCTGAGTGGCTGGATGGCTAGATGGCTAGATGGCTGCTCGACGCATTACAAGCTATCAAGCCATCCAGCCAACCAGCCATCTAGCCATCTTCTCTCGAACGTCATGCGAAGGTCAAGCCCGAGATGCTGTGGATACTCCTGGTAGCCGTGCTGATTTTCCTGTTCCTGGTCGCGTTTGTTCTGGTGACAGACGGGCGCTACTTCGGCAAGCGGCTCACGCACTGGGTCTATAACCGGTTCGGGCCGGTCATCTTCGGCGCGCGCAGCGAAGATGGGCTGTGGCGAGAATTGGTGGAGGCGCTCCAACTGCGTGGTGACGAGTTGGTCCTGGATGTCGGCACTGCTGTCGGCGATTTGCCGCTAACCATCGCTGGTATGGCCGGCTTCCACGGGCACGTTACGGGCGTCGACTGGTCGCCTCGTATGATGGCGGCCGCGCAAGCTGAGGCGGGCCGGCGAGGACTGGACGGTCGCGCCACGTTTCAGGTCGCGGATGTGCGCGAACCGTTGCCCTTCGATGCCGGCCAATTCGATGTGGTCTTCTGCATCGGGTTGCTGGAAACCATACCCCACCCTCAGCGAATCCTGCGCGAGCTGACAAAAGTGCTGAAACCCGAAGGCACTCTGGTGTTGAGCCTGTATCGGGGCAGAGCCGCGTGGAGCGTGGCGCTCAGCCTGGATTGGTATCGGGAGCATTTGGGCTCGCTAGGGCTGCGGGACTTACAGATTATCTCCTGCCGGAAACACCATGATGCCCTGATTGCACGCTCTGGACCCCAACCGCAGTCGTAGTGACACTTGAGGTGATGAAGACGACCCTGGAGGCTACTTAAACGCCTCCAGGGCCTCGTCGGCTTCTTTTTGGGCGGCTG
>JBHHXF010000502.1:0-3272 GCA_046756905.1 Anaerolineae bacterium
TTCATCAACCGCCGGCACCAGGAAGGTTGAGTAGCAACCTCGATCCTAAGGTATACCGATGAGTGAACAGGTGTTTGTCGCGCGTGAACGCGAACTAACGCAACTTCATACGTTCCTTGACCGAGCCCTCGCCGGCCAGGGCCAGGTGTGCTTCGTCACCGGCGAGGCCGGCGCTGGCAAGACGGCTCTCGTTACCGAGTTCACCCGCCGCGCCCAGGACGCCCACGCCGACCTGCTGGTCGCCTTCGGCGACTGCAACGCTCAGACCGGTATTGGAGACCCCTATCTACCCTTCCGCGAGGTGCTGCGCCAGCTCACCGGCGACGTCAAGGCCGGCGCTATGTCCGAGGAAAACGCGAGCCGGCTGTCAGGCTTCCTGCGTGTGTCGGGCAGAGCCATCGCGGAGCTCGGTCCAGACCTGATCGACATTTTCGTGCCCGGCGCCGGTCTGGTCACCCGTGCAGCCGCTTTGGTAGCCGGCCGGGCCGGCTGGCTGGACCGATTGGAGCAGCTAACAGGGCACGCAGCAGCTAGCGATGACACAGGCCCTTCGACAAGCTCAGGAGGACCCTCAGGACAGGGCCTGGAGCAGAACCATCTCTTTGGGCAGTACACCAACGTGATCCAGGCCATGGCGACACAGCGGCCGTTGATCCTGGTACTGGACGATCTGCAGTGGGCCGATGCTGACTCCATCAGCTTGCTGTTCCACCTGAGTCGGCGGATCATTTCGACAAACTCGTCAGGGCGCGATAGGAGCCGTATCTTGATCGTCGGCACCTATCGTCCGAACGACCTGGCTCTGGGACGGCATGGTAAGCGCCATCCCCTGGAGCAGGTGACGAACGAGTTGAAGCGGTACCATGGCGACATCCAGGTTACACTTGGTCAGGAGGGGGAGGCTGAGCGTCGAGAGTTCGTCGATGCCTTCCTGGACGCCAGGCTCAACTGTCTGGACGAAGAGTTCAGGCGAGCGCTGTTCCGGCACGCTCGGGGACATCCCCTGTTCACGGTTGAGTTGCTGCGCAACATGCAGGAGCGGGGCTATCTGGTCCAGGACGACTTTGGTTGCTGGATCGAGACACCGGAGCTGGATTGGGCCTCTCTGCCGGCCCGCGTAGAAGGTGTGATCGGGGAGCGCATTGGCCGGCTGGAGGCCGAGTTGCAGGAGACGCTGACCGTGGCCAGCGTCGAGGGCGAGGACTTCACCGCCGAGGTGTTGGCCCGGGTGCAGTCCGTAGATGAGCGCGGACTGGTGCGACAATTGAGCCGAGAACTGGACAGGCAGCATCGCCTGGTGGGCGCCCAAGGGGTGCAGCGGCTGGGCCCTTCGACTGGCTCAGGACGGCGCCGGCAGCGGTTATCCCTGTACCGTTTCCGCCATAACCTTTTCCAGAAATACCTGTACAATCACCTGGACGAGGGGGAGCGGTCCTTCCTCCACGAAGATGTAGGCACAGTACTGGAAGCATTGTACGGCAATCAAACCGATGAGATCGCGGTACAGTTGGCGCGCCACTTCGAGGAGGCGGGGCTAGATGACAAGGCGCGCCGTTACCATCATCAGGCCGGGGCTCGGGCGCGCCGGCAGTATGCCAATGAAGAGGCGCTGACTCACCTCAATCGCGCGCTGGCGCTTACCCCGGAGACAGACGTGGCGGCCCGCTACGCTATTCTGTTGGAGCGCGAGAGTGTATACAGAATGCAGGGGGCGCGGGAGGTCCAGCAGCAGGACCTGACAGCACTCGAAGCGCTGGCCGATATGCTGGGTGATGACAGTTCGACGGACTCTTTGACGAGATCAGGGCAGGGCTCAGGGCAAGCCAGGCGAGCGGAGGTGGCGCTGCGCAGGGCAAACCACGCTGAGCTCACCGGCGACTTCCCGGCCGCCATCGCAGCCGCACAAAAGGCGGTGGCCTTGGCCGAGCCGGCGGGTGCTGTGGACACCGAAGCGGCCGCGCACATGCAGTGGGGGCGGGCGCTCTGGCGACAGGCTAACTACCCGCCGGCCGCCGCGCAGCTTGAGCAGGCCGCGCAGCTCTTCCATGAGAGCGGCGGCCGGCAGGGCGAGGGCCGCGCGCTCAACAGCCTCGGAAACGTGGCGGCAGACCAGGGCGACTATACGGCGGCTTCTGCGTACTACGAGCAGGCTTTGCGCGTCTGTCGGGAGGGTGGCGATCGACTGGGCGAGAATATAGCGCTCAATAACATCGGCATAGTCTCCCGGGAGCAAGGTGACTACTCCGCGGCCATGGCCTACTATGAGCAGGCCTTGCACATCAGCCGAAAAATTGGCGATTGGGAGGGCGAAGGATATCTGCTTAGCAACCTTGGCTTCATTGCCGATTACCAGGGCGACTACCCGGGAGCGACGACCCATTACGAGCAGTCTTTGCGAATCCACCGCGAGATGGGCGACCGGCGGGGCGAGGGCCACATACTGACCAATATGGGCTTACTATTCCATCATCGGGGTGATGACGCAGCCGCGATAGAACACAGCCGGCAAGCGCTGCAGATCACACAGGAGATAGGCGATCGGCGCATAGAGGGCTACGCCTTGACCAATTTGGGCCATGCCCTGGCAAGTGAGGGGCATCTGGACGAAGCCTCGGACGCCTACCGGCAAGCCCTGGACATGCGGCAGGAGCTTGGCCAACACGCTGCGGCCACGGAGTCTCTGGCCGGCCTGGCGCGTGTCTCTATGGCACGCAGGGATTTGCATCAGGCACAGAGCTACGTTGAGGAGATTCTCGGTTACCTGGAGCGCAACATTTCTTCATCGAACTCGGGACACGGATTGAACGGCGCCGAGGAGCCCTTGCGCGTGTACCTGACATGCTACCGCGCCCTCAATGCCAACCAGGACCCTCGCGCGGCGCAAATCCTCACAACTGCGCACAACCTACTGCAGGAGCAGGCTGCCAAAATCACCGATGAGGACATGCGGCGCTCGTTCCTGGAGAACGTGCCGGCCCACCGCGAGATTCTGAGGGAGTGGGCAAACCGAGAGTAAATTTGAGTGTAGGGCTGTAGTCCTCGCGCACCATTCATCCCCCGGCTTGACCTGCCCCGATTCGTGTAGTATATTCCACCCAGCTTCGACTTGTTGGATTTGTTGACGCGGGGGTTTAGACCATGCCGGCCAGCATCTCGCCTCAAGAGTTCGTCGCCAAGTGGCGCAATGCCACGCTGAAGGAGCGCGCCGCCGCCCAGGAACACTTCATCGACATCTGCCGGCTCCTGGAGCACCCGACGCCGGCGGAGGCCGA
>JBHHXF010000503.1:0-3258 GCA_046756905.1 Anaerolineae bacterium
TCAAACCCCGTCAGTGTGCGGGCGCCGGCCTCCGTCACCACCACAATATCCTCAATGCGGAGCCCGAACTTGCCCGGCAGGTAGACCCCCGGCTCGATGCTGAAAGCCATGCCCTCCGCCAGCGGCGTGTGGTTGCCGGCCATGATCCACGGCGGCTCGTGCCCCTCCAGCCCGATGCCGTGGCCGGTACGGTGCACGAAATACTCGCCGTAACCACGCGCCTCCAGGGTACTGCGTGCGGCTTCGTCCACTGCGTGGGCTGTCACGCCGGGCCGTACCGCCTCCCGCGCCCGCCGGTTCGCGTCGAGCACAGCCTGGTACGCTTCATCGAATTCCGCAGACGGCGGTCCCAGGTGAACCATCCGCGTGATGTCCGACTTGTAGCCGCCAAGCGATGCGCCGATGTCGATGACGACCGCGTCGCCTGGCTGCAACGGCCGCTGCCCGGTGTAGTGGTGTGGGAAAGCGCCGTTTGGCCCGGACGCCACCAGCGTGAAACAGACCTCCTCCGCGCCGGCCTGCCGAAAAGCGGCCTCGGCGGCCCAGGCGACCTGCGCCTCAGCGATACCTGGCCGGCAGGCCTCAATCGCGGCCGCCATCGCCTCATCTGCTTGTGCGGCGGCTTTCGCCAGCATCTCGATCTCGTCGGCCGACTTGCGTTCCCGCAGCGGGGTCAGCAGGACGCCGACCTCCACCGTCTCCTGGGGCGCGACCTGGGCTTGCAGTCCCAGCAGGAAGTCGGCCCGCATGGTTCCGTCTACCGCCAGGCGACGCGGGGCCGGCATGGCGGTCAGCGCGTCGTGCAAGGCCGTTGCCGGCCCGTCGGCATCCTCCCAGGTGCTGAGCGCCACGTCGGTGTGAGCGGCCGTCTGCTCAGCGTTGAGACTGGGGACAACCATGGAGGCGGCATCGGGCCCCACGAGGAGCAGGCACAATCGCTCGTCAGCCGGGGGCGAAAACCCCAGCAGATAGCGCATGGCCGGCGTGGGACCGATGGCCACCAGGTCAATACCCGTCTCTTCCATTCTTGCCCGCAAACGTGTTATCCTTCTCTCGGTCATGGGTTCCCCTTTCGGTCTCTGTTTTCGTCCTGCGCTTTTGCGTTTTTCACCTGATTTATGGTACCATATATGCACACTGTTTGCCAGTCTTTGGGTGGATGGAGGCGATGGCGCCCGCTGCACATTCAGGGCGGATAACGTCGCTCAAGGGTTGGTTGATCGTTGACCGGAAGTTCATGATTCGTCTGTTAATCGCCCAGTCCGATCTCGATCAACCGGTGTATGATGTCTATTGGTGGGGAGTTCGACCCATCCTTTGCCACTGCTCAGGGAAGCTAGCAGAAATGGGGCGTCCTCTGCGCGCCAGTCCTGGCAATGCTCGTTCCCGGCGGCCAAAACGTTGACAGCTCGTGTACCGGAGGAGCGTCATGAAGCCTTTGGTCTGGATCCTGGCCCTACTAGTCGTGACTGTGTTGCTGACTGGCTTTCTGTCACCAACGCCGGGTGAATACCTGTACTACACCGGGGCTGCGGATGCCACAGGGACGTCAACCTCCACCACAACTGTCACACCCACATCGACAGGAACGCCGACGGTAACACTCACCCCGACCGTCACGCCCACTGCAACAGGCTCACCGACGATCACCTTGACGCCAACGTTCACGCCCACCGCAACAGGCACACCAACAGTGACGCTGACGCCGACTTTTGCGGCCACCGCAACAGCCTCGCCCACTCCCACGCCAACGACGACACCCACACCCACCGGCACGACCACTGCCACACCGACGGTAACGGGCACACCGACAGCCACAAATACGCCGGCAAGCACGCCGACAGCGACGAGTACACTTCCTCCGCCGGTCACGCCGACGCCGGCGAGCGTCATTGTTTATATGCCGGTTCTGCTCAAAGACTTCGCGCTCCCGCGGGCTGCGTCCAGGCCCGGGAAGTGAACGAGCCGGGTGACTACGCTCGCTCGTTGTCCGCGACATCTCTTTGACGAGGGCGTATAGCTCACATCGCGCCGGGCATAGTGATCTGGTGTCCTTCGCTCAGACGTCTGCCCAGGCGTATCTTTCCCCCGATCAGTTGCGTTATAGCTTCTGATTTCCTACGCAGCGTAAGATGTACCTCTCGACAAAATCCGCCCCTTCCGCTATACTTCCGTGCGTCTGCAATATGTTAGAGATTGGAGGAGTTGTGAGCGATGGATGAGTTTGACATGCAGGAACATACTGAGCCTGAACTTCAGATTGAAGAGGACCCGCTATCTGATATTCAACCTGAAGAGCATACGACAGTTGAGTTTAACGAGGAGACATCCCCAAAACCTGCCCCAAGAACGGTATCGCTGCGGGTCGACTTACTGGTAACGCTAGTCGCTGGTTTGTTAGTTGGCATGGTGATCGGCTACGTGGGCCGGCCCCTGCTGGCGCCCGAACCCCAGCGGGCGGCGCAGCCCCAGGTGGAGAGCGTGGCCGATGCCTCCACACCGACCAGCCCGACGGCAGCCGCTGCATCGTCGGCTGACAACTCGTCGGCGCAGAGCCTGATGGACTCGATGGTTGCCCAGACGCGTCATCTCAGGGGAAATCCCGATGCCCCCGTCACGATCATCGAGTTCAGCGACTTCCAGTGACCGTTTTGCCGGCGATTTGCCGCTGGCGCGTTGCGCCAGATTGATGAAGAGTACGTGCAAAAGGGGTTGGTTCGCTTCGGCTATCTGCACTTCGCCTTCCTGGGACAGGAGTCTGAGTGGGCGGCCGAGGCCAGCGAGTGTGCCGCCGAGCAGGACGCCTTCTGGGAGTATCATGACCTGTTGTTCGATCGGTGGGGGGGCGAGAACCAGGGGGCCTTCAACCAGGACAACCTGAAGCAGTTTGCCTCCGAGTTGGGATTGGACGCCACAGCCTTCAGCGCGTGTCTGGACTCCGGGAAGTTCACATCCATCGTTCAAGCGGAGAAAACCACCGCCCAGTCGCTGGGAATCCGGGGTACGCCGGCCTTCCTGGTCAACGGTAAACCTGTCGTGGGCGCCCAGCCATTCGAGGCGTTCCAGCAAGTGATCGAGGCCGAACTCACGGCGAGCCAGTAGTTCTGGAGGTGCTACTCAGCCCCTCGGCGCCTGGCGAATGATGAAGTCTGAGAAATTAATCGGCGTACGTCTTGCCAAACCAGATTTGTCTCGCCGCCGTCGCCCGCCCGCCGATGAAGCGACGTCCTGATGGTTCGACAGGCTCACCACGGCGGC
>JBHHXF010000504.1:0-3257 GCA_046756905.1 Anaerolineae bacterium
GCTCGTCACGGCGGGCTGGGTAGTTACCAAGTTACTCATTAACCACCCAACTGGACAGAGACAACGTTGTCTACAACCAATACGGTTCAGTTAAGCGACTGCTCAGACCTCCGAGGTCTCACAAGGCTCTCGAATGCCAGTGTTGTCACCCAAAACGGCGTGTTTTTGCGCCTGCCAGGCTCCTGATGGAGACCTCGGAGGTCTTAACTAAACCGTATTGTGCCTACAACTCACGAGGAGGTAACCCGTGACAAAACAGCAAGAAGAACTTGCCTGGCGAGTGGGCGGCCCTCAGGGTAGCGGTGTTGATACGGCGGCGGGAATTTTCGCCCGCGCCTGCGCTATCGGAGGGCTGCACCTGTTTGGCCGGCGCGAATACTACTCGAACATCATGGGCCGGCACAGCTACTACGATGTGCGTGTGGCCCACCATGTTTTACACTGCCACCGCGATACGGTGGATCTGTTGACCACCTTTGAGGAAGAGACCCTGGCTCGCCACGCCCTCTCCGTCACCGAAGGAGGCGGTATTGTCTACGACGTCGGCGAGGCGGATGTTGATTTGGGGCGCATCACCTATCTGGATCAGCGATTCAAAGATGATCTTAGCGCATATCTGGAGCGCCAGGGCCTGCCGGCCAGCACAGCCGGCCTGCTCCAAGAGGCACGTCAACGAGGTGTCCAGACCTTCGCCGTCCCCTTCAGCGAGATTACCGGTGCTTTGGCGAAAGAGCTGGACGTGCCGCAAGCGATTGCTGATCGTACACTGAATACCATCGCTGTTGCGGTATCCTGTGCCCTGGTGGATTATGATCCCGCTTATCTCGCGACAGCGCTGGAGCGGACCTTCCCCGGCCGCACGAAAATCGTCGATATGAACGTGCGAGCGGTAGAGCGGGCCTACGATTTCGTCCACAGCGAGTTCGACACGCAGGGGTTCGACTTCCAGTTAGCGCCGGAGGAGACGACCGAGCGCCGGCTGTTTGTCAGCGGGACCCAGGCCGTGGCGATGGGCAAGCTGGCCGGCGGCATGACTTTCCAGACCTACTACCCTATCAGCCCGGCCACCGACGAGAGCGTCTACCTGGAATCTCACGAAACTTTCCCGTCGCGCAACGGCGAGGAAGGCTCCGTGATTGTCGTGCAGACCGAAGACGAACTGTCGGCGGTGACGATGGCCTCGGGAGCGGCGTTGACGGGCGCTCGCAGCGCCACCGCAACCTCGGGACCCGGCTTTTCGCTGATGGCCGAAGGGCTGGGGTGGGCCGGCATCAACGAAGTCCCGCTCGTGATTACGCTCTACCAGCGCGGCAGCCCGTCCACCGGCATGCCGACGCGCAGCGAGCAAGGCGACTTGCAGTTTGCAGTCCACGGCGGCCACGGCGACTTCCCACGCATCGTCCTGGCCTCCGGCGACACCATCGAGGCCTTCTACGACGCAGCCCAGGCCTTCAACTACGCCGAGCGGTATCAGATGCCGGTGATCCACCTGCTGGACAAGTCGATGTCCAGCACAACCCGAACGGTCGCTCCCTTCGATGTTGACCGGATCCGGATCGAGCGCGGCGAGGTATTCACACCTGCTATCAGTGAGAGCGGCAAAGGTCCCTATCCTCGGTTTCAGCCCACTGAGTCCGGCGTATCGCCACGCCCGCTGCTGGGACAGCCGGGCGGCACCCACTGGCTGACCGGCGGCGAGCACACCATCTACGGTCGCGTCACCGAGGACCCAGTCATTCGCGAACAGCAGATGGAGAAGCGCGCTCGCAAGCTGGAACTGGCCGCGCGCGAGCTTCCGGCCTATGAGAAGCTGAAAGTCTATGGCAACCCTGAGGCCGCGTTTACAATCATGAGCTGGGGATCTAACAAGGGCGGCATCCTGGAAGCGATAGAGCGCCTCCAGGCCGATGGCATTTCAGCTCGTCTGGTGCAGGTGCGCCTGTTGTGGCCTTTCCCGCACGACGAGATTCTGCCGTTGCTCGACACGGCCGACCCGCTGGTCATCGTCGAGGCTAACTTCTCGGGCCAGTTCGCGCGCCTCCTGCGCGAATGCACTGGGCGGGAGAGCGACCACCTGGTTGTTAAGTACAATGGCCGGCCCATGTCCGGGCAGGAATTGCACACAGCCTTCAAAGAAATCCACGAAGGTACGAGCGAGCAGCGCGTCGTCCTTCGCAACCCTTACGCATGATGAGAGGCGGTATGGAAACAATGGTTACTGCAACTATGCCAACGCCGAAGATAACGACGAAGGACTACCGGGTTAAAAACCCGAACGATTGGTGCCCGGGCTGTGGCGACTTCGGCATCCTCAGTTCCGTACACCAGGCACTCGCAGGACTCGGGCTGTTGCCGCATCAGGTGGCAGTCTTTGGTGGCATCGGATGTTCCGGCAAGGCTCCGTACTACTTCAACACCTACGGTGTGCACACGCTGCACGGTCGGGTGTTGCCCTACGCTACGGGCGCCAAGCTGGCCAATCCCGAGCTGACCGTGCTTGCCGTCGGCGGCGATGGAGACGGGCTGGCCATCGGCGCCGGCCATTTCGTGAACATGGGCCGGCGCAACCTGGACCTGACCTATATCCTGTTCAACAACGAAGTGTACGGCCTCACCAAGGGCCAGGCCTCCCCCACCCTGCCACTGGGCCTTCAGACCAAGAGCCTGCCGGAGCCGACCATCCAGGGACAGGTGAACCCGCTGATGCTGGCGCTGGCTTCGGGCTTCACCTGGATCGGTCGCGGCTACGCGTTCAACGTTCGCGATCTGGTGGGTCTGATCCAGCAGGCAATCGAGCATCCAGGGTTGTCCTATCTGGACGTGTTGCAGCCTTGCCCCACCTACAACAACCTGCACACCAAGGACTGGTATGCCGGTAAGGACCGGGCGAATGGCCGGCCTCGCATCTACTCCCTGGAAGAAGAGGGCTACGATGGGGTGATCCCCGAGGGAGCCGACGAAGAGATTGCGTTTGCGAAGATGGCTCAGTTCATCGAGAGGGCGAATGAGTGGGGTGATCGCATCCCCACCGGTGTTCTCCTGGAGAACCGTGCGCTCTCGACCTTCGAGGAGCGCATCACCGGGCGCGTGCCGGGCTACCGCGCAGCGTCGCCGGCCCGCCGCACCATCGCTGATGAGGATGGGCGGCCGATGACAGACTTGAGTGAGATCTTTGCTGAACTGGCGATGACGTGACGTGTTTCGGCGGTTGATGAACCTTGAGAAAATAATTCGGGTACGGGCGACTCGGCTCCGGC
>JBHHXF010000505.1:0-3254 GCA_046756905.1 Anaerolineae bacterium
CCTTGGCCGACGTGCTGAAGAAGCACCTGAGGCCGGACGAGCCCTTCCCGGTGGTTGTGGTGTGTCCGCCCCATCTGGTCGAGAAGTGGCCGCGGGAGATTGCCCAGATCGTCCCGCTGGCGCGTGGTCACCCCATCCGGCGGGTGAGCGACTTCGAGGACTACGTGCGCAAAGTCGAGGGCATGGGCGCCCACTCGCTCCAGATCGCCGTCGTGCCCACCACCATGCTCAAGCTGGGCAGCGGCTGGACGCCGGCGGTGGTGCGCCAGCGGGGGCGCCACAAGCGCCTGGTGGAGACTAGGCGTGGTGGGGAGATCGTCAACGAGATCCAACGCCAGGACACCTTCGCCTGTCCCCGCTGCGGCGGGACCATCTATCACCGCGACGAGGCCGGCGTCCCCGACTACCCCATCACCGACGAGAGCTACTTCGAGGGCCGCCGGCTGACGTGTGACAACCTGGTGAAGAAGTGGGTCGGAAATCCCGAGGGGCACGGCGGGCACTGGGAGGAGGTGCCGTGCGGCGAGCCGTTGTACCAGGAGTGGCGGGGCCACTGGCCGGAGCCCGAGCGGGACGGCTTCGGCCAACTGCTGCCCCTGCCCGAGCCGCGCTACCCCATCGCCCGGTACATCAAGAAGAAACACGACCGCCTCTTCGAATTGGCCATCGTTGACGAAATTCACGAGATGAAGGCCCAATCTAGCGACCGTGGGCACGCCTTCGGAGTGCTGGCCGGCGCCTCGAAACGCACGTTGGGCATGACAGGCACGCTGTTCGGCGGGATGGCGACCAGCCTCTTCTATCTGCTGCACCGGCTGGATCACCGCATCCGCCACGAGTTTAGTTGGAGCGATGGTCACCGCTTCGCAGCGTTGTACGGCGTCCTCGAGCGGGTTACGCGACGCCAGTCCGACCGGCGCGATCACGACGACTACGGCCACTACACCGGTCTGCGGCGGGAGCGCACCCGCACGGTGGAGCGGCCGGGCATCTCGCCGGCGTTGGTGACGCGCCTGCTCGATACCACGGTTTTCCTCACCCTGGAGGATCTCGGGTTTGATCTGCCGTCTTACACCGAGCAGCCGGTGACCATCGCCATGCCCAATGGACGAGGATCGCATCCCAACATGGCCGGTGCCTATCGACGTCTCGAACGACAGCTCCGTGATGCAGCCCGGGAGGACTGGTCGCTGATGGGCGAGTACCTGCAGACGACCCTGTGTTGGCCCAATGCCCCCTGGCGCGACGAGGAGACCACGGTCGGCACGTTTCGCGGCCTGCCATGTGATCACGTGTATCCGAAGGAGCGCTGGCTCATCGAGACGTGCCAGGCGGAGCGCGACCAGGGCCGGCGGGTGCTGGTGTACCTGCGCCAGACGGGAACTCGCGATATCCAGCCGCGCATTGAAACGATTCTCACGGAAGCCGGCCTCCACGTGGCCACGCTCCGGAGCTCCGTCTCGACCACGCGCCGGGAGGGGTGGCTGAAGCGGCGGGTGAGAGGCGGACTGGACGTGCTGCTAGCGAATCCCCGCTTGGTGTCCACCGGCCTCGATCTGATCGATTTTCCCACCCTGGTGTTCTACGAGCCGGAGTACTCGATCTACCTGATCCAGCAAGCCAGCCGGCGCTCCTGGCGGTTGGGACAGACCCGGCCGGTGAAGGTTTACTTCGCCGTATATGCGGACACGATTGAGCATAGAGCTGTATCCCACGTCGGGAGAAAAATAATTGCTGCGGCACTACTCTATGGCGACGACGTGGCCGGCGCGCTGGTGGACCAGGCCGGTGCGGGCGGTAACCTGCTGGAGGAACTGGCCCGCGAGGTGGCCAGCAACGCCGAGGTGCCGGACCTGGGCGAGATGTTCGTGCAGGAGCATCAGAAGGCAGAGGGAGCCGGCTGGCTCCTCGGTGGTGGCGCCATCGACACTTCGACGGAGCTCAGTGCAAGCCTCACCGACCGCCAAACGGACGAGGATCGATCCAACGACCGTCGGCAAGAGGTCGTAGACCCCTCCCAGGTCAACCAGCTCCGGATGTTCTGATTCCTCGCTCGCCACTACGGCGACTGACCACCGCTCACGTCCGTCGTACCGACGGGCGCTCACTCAATGTCATTAAGTTAACTGTTCGTAGTAAGGCACGTAGCGCCAGCGGAGTGCCGTTTTGGAGCTTAACTTAATGACGTTGACTGTTCACGCCCGTCGTACCGGCGGGCGTTTACTGATCACGCGCCAAACGAGTTTGGCCGATCACTGAACCCAAAAGGAGGAATTCTGTCATGACAAACGCATCTCGAGACGCAAGTGGTCGCAACGGCTACTTGCCGCGCAACTTCCGCATCTACACCCACACCACCAAGAACCGCATCTTGCACATCGAGGATGCTCTGCAGATCGGGTAGCTTAGCTTCGATCTGTACGCCTTCACCCAGGGGCAAGGCGCCACCGCCCAGGCGTCGTCCCGAGCCTGTCGAGGGGCCGAAGCCTACGTCGAGGTCGACGAAGCCCGACTCCTCTTCGATCAGATGAAGACGGGCCGGCTCCCGGCGCGTTTCCAGGCCATCGGCGGCCGGCAGCACGGCGATGTAGTGTCTCGAGTCCTCAGAGCCTGTCCCGAGCCTGCCGAGGGGTCGAGGAAGTCCAGGCCAACAATCCAATCAAGATCACCGTGCAGAACGGTGCCGGCGTCCCCCAGGACAACGGCCTCATCACGCCGGCCTGGTGGGGAAACGACGGAGCTGAACCCCAGGTAGACATCGCGGTCCTGCTCGATCGGCGCACCGCCCGTAAGCTCGCCCTGGCTGTCTTGGACCACCTCACCGCCTGGGCTGCAGCCACGTATTATCAGCGGGTCGTCGACAACACCTGGCAGCCCACCCGAGACGCTGGCGCGACGCCCCGAGGGCCCTACCGAGCTAGTCGAGGGGGCTGTCGAGGGGTCGATCCAGAGACCGGCGAGATCTTCGACTAAAACTGAGGCTAAGGTTGAGGCTGAGAAATCTAAACCTCAACCTTAGCCTTTACCAGGAGGCAATATGACTCAATACCGAATCGAACTGCGCTTTAGCGATGACCTGCTAGAGGTGATTCTCCGCCTTCTGTCTGAATTCAATGTCCAGGCAGAAAGCCGTGCCTTGAGCGAACTCGGGGGATCTGCTCTCGGCTCATCCAAGGATCATGGTCTGCACAACAGCAATTCCGAAACCTGTGCTGAGCGTAGCCGAAGTATCCGAAATCCACAGTCTCCTGGCC
>JBHHXF010000506.1:0-3252 GCA_046756905.1 Anaerolineae bacterium
AGGCATCGGTGTGGATCAGGAGTTGGTTGAGAAGAAGTGGTCCGACTATGACATTCAGCAGCGCCCTGGAGCGCTACGCCATTCTCTCCCAGGTGCCTTTGGTGCTCACCTGTGCTTCCACGTCCCGGTCGGAGCGTTGCCAGACCCCGCTGGGTGAGATCCTATTCCACCGCCTGCGCCCGACGCTTTTCTTCGGCTACCGGGTAGAAAGTCACATCCTCTGGGCCGAACCGGAGAAGGCGCTGTTGGACTGGCTCTACATCCGCCGCAGACGGCACGGCGCGACGCCACCTCTGGACGAATTGAATCGGGAGTCGCTGGACGTGCAGCACCTACAAGACTGGGCCAGGCGCTACCCGCGTCCCGTTATGACGACACTGGACACGTTGATTCGATAGGATCGTCACCTCCAAGATTTTGTCAGGGCTTTCCCCTACACGGGCCCCGCAGTTTTCACGGAGCCGGCGTTTCATCCCCTACGTGATTCCCCACCAACTACTTGTCCTAAAAATCCGTGTCTTCTACGCTTCACAGCCGGCGACTCCGCATGTATGATAGCTCATAGCAGATAGCTGATCATCTAGCCATTCAGCCATCCAGCCATCAGCTATGTCATGCGCGTCACAGGAGGTGAAGCAATGAACGTAACGCGAAGAGATTTCCTAAAGGGTTCCGCCGCTGCGGGAGGAACCCTCGTCGCCAGCCGCTTCCTGTATGGCGAGCTGGAGACGTTGGTCGCGGCGCCGCCAGGAGAAGTGGCTGCTCTGGCCGAGGAGGAATGGATACCCACTACCTGCTGGATCGGCAAGCAGGACTGCGGTATATTGGCCCGCCGGATCAATGGCCGCGTGGTCAAGTTCGAAGGCCACCCGGCGCATCCCCGCAACCGGGGGACGCTGTGCCCCAAGGGTGTGGGCCAGATCATGTCCGTGTACGATCCCAATCGGGTGAAGGCGCCCCTGCTCCGCACCAACGAGAAGGGCGTACCTGGGACATGGAAGCAGATTTCCTGGGATGAGGCGCTGACTCTTGTAGCCGACAAGATGAACGAGGCCCTGGCCAGGGATCCCGACCTGGTAGTCTGGCAAAAGGGTCGCAGCAAGGCCAAGAAATTTTATGATGATGCTTTCGTGAAAGCATCGGGGGCGATAAAGCTGCACCACGGCGCCTTCTGCTCCGATGCTGGCTACCGCGCCTGTGAATATACCGTCGGCCTGCACGGCGTGCTCCACCCGGACTTCCGCAACACACGGTACCTGCTGTCCTGGGGTTGGAACGTCACCAACGCCGGCGGCAACAAGTTCTGCTGGCTCACATGGCCCCAGCAGCTCGTCGAAGCGAAAGAGCGAGGGCTGAAGATGGCGGCCATTGACCCCCGGCAGCGGAGTGCAGCCCACTTCGCCGACGAATGGCTGCCCATCCGGCCAGGCACTGACCTGGCCCTGGCCCTAGCTCTGTGCAATGCCGTCATTGACCAGGGCACAGTGGATTGGGAGTACCTCAAGCAGTATACCAACTCGCCCTACCTGGTCAAAGCCGACGGCTTCTTCCTGCGGGCGGAGCCCGAAGGGGAGGACGCGGAAGCTAAACCGCTGGTTTGGGATGAGGCCAGCGGATCGGCGGTACCCTATGATACTGCGGGGGTGGAACCAGTCCTGGAGGGGCAGTTCACTGTAGACGGGGCGAGGGTGAAGCCGGCCTTCCAGGTCTTCAAGGAGCACATGACCCAGTACACGCCGGAATGGGCAGCCGACATTTGTGGGATCCCCGCCGAGCAGATCCGCCACATAGCCCAGGAGTTGGGCGAGAATGCCCAGATCGGCAGCACCATCGAAGTGGATGGCGTCACTATACCCTATCGCCCGGTTGCCATCATGACTTACCACATCGCTCAGCAGGAACTGGGGTTCCAGTTCGTGCGCGCCCAGATAATGCTGATCATGCTCCTGGGAGCGGTTGGAGCCGCAGGCGGGCAGCGCGTTGACTTCTCCTGGAAGGTACACAAAAACTACAAGGCGTTGGACGAGATTGAGGTCAAGGACCCACCCTACAACATCTACCTCAAGCACAGCAAGTTCTACCCCATCAACAGCAACAACTCTTCATTGGTGGCCAAGGTCGTCGCTGACCCCGAAAAGTACGGTGTGGAAACCATCCCTGAGGTCGTGATCATCCATATGGCCAATCCGCTGGGGTCGTTCCCGGACCAGGAAGCCAACTTCAGGGCCTACGAGAAATTCAAGTTTGTGGCGGCCATTGACCCGTGGCTTTCGCTGACGGCGGACCTCTTCGCCGACGTGGTGCTGCCGGCTGCCACCATCGAAAAGTATGAGGGGCCTCTGGGTGTCACGGACCAATACACGGATGCAACGGCGTTGCGGATCCCGCCCATGGAACCTCTCTTCGACTCTCGGGGCGACATTGACATCTACCTGGACCTGTGTGAGAAGGCCGGCATCCTATACGACGAGGGTGGCTACCTGGATCAGGTCAACAAGTCCCTCAAGTTGAAGGACCCTTACGCCCTTCCACTCGACAGGAAGCCCACCGTTCGAGAGATTTTCGACCGCTGGGCGAAGTCGGACGGAATCGAAGAGGGCGTGGTCTACTTCGAGCAGAACGGTGTGCAGATCAAAGGCCCAATTGCAGCCACCAAGTCCTACGGCTATGCAGTCGATCCGCCCTTCGGCGGCGCCGTCCACCGGCTGTACGGCGAGTCCCTGCTACGCATTCAGCAAGAGATGCAGGACAAGGGCGCGGAC
The DNA here is from genome assembly GCA_046756905.1 of Anaerolineae bacterium. GTDB lineage: Bacteria > Chloroflexota > Anaerolineae > Epilineales > JAANWY01 > JBHHTZ01. Next base: position 2,763 of record JBHHXF010000506.1, read on the forward strand.
AAGCTCTACTGGCAGGACTATACGCCGCTGCCCACCTGGCGCACACCCACCTACGAAAGTTCGCCGGCCGACTACGACCTCTATCTGGTTAGTTTCAAGAAGGTCGAGTTCAAACAGGCCCGTACATCTACGCCTCTGGTGCGTGAGATTGCCTCTCAGCAGCTCGTGGAGATCAATCCCGGGACGGCCAAGGCCAGGGGTATTGAAGATGGTGATGAGGTATGGGTTGAGTCTCAAAACGCGGTAACTGGCGAGACGCGCAAGGTGAGGGCGGCCGCCCACTATCGCGAAAGCATCCGGCCCGACACGGTGGCGATGGCCCACCACTATGGAGAACACACCAACCATCCCTGGCTCAAGGGAAGCGGGCCGACCCCCAACAGCTTGTTCTTCTCAGGGGACGGCTACGTGGCAAACACGGCCGACCAGACCTACCTGGTGAAGGTGCGGGTGTATGCGTAGATGGCCGGATGGTTGGGTGGCTGGATGG
>JBHHXF010000507.1:0-3250 GCA_046756905.1 Anaerolineae bacterium
CCCTGATTGACCCTGTCGCCGGCCCCCGCTATACTAGACTTCGCAATGCTCCAGGTTAGAGATTTCGGCCCCGTGACATCCATCCGCATGTCGCGCTCGTTTCTGGGCCGGCCCGTTCGGTGGGCGTACGCCTACCTGGTCGATGGCCTGCTAATCGACAGCGGCCCGCCGTGTACGGCGAGCGAGCTGGTGAGGGCGCTGCGAGGCCGGCAGTTGACCCAGGTTGTCAACACCCACCAACACGAAGATCATGTGGGCGGGAGCGCGGCGCTCCGTGACGCTTTCGGCATCACCCCCCAGTCGCCGGCCATGACCATCCCGTTTCTCGAAAACCCACCGCGCATTCACCTCTATCGCCGGATGGTCTGGGGCCAGCCACGTCCTTTCCGCGCGGCGCCGATTGACAGTTGTTGGATCACGACGGCGCAGTATCGCTTTCAGCTCATCCACACCCCTGGCCACGTCGCCGACCACCACATTCTCTTTGAGCCTGATCAACGCTGGCTCTTCAGCGCCGATCTCTTTCTGGCCGAGCGGGTCAAGTATCTGCGCGTCGATGAGGACCTGGGCCGATTGATGTCGTCGCTGCGGTTCGCGGCTGATCTTGAGCCGCAAACGATCTACTGCGCCCATGCCGGCGTTGTCCAAGATGGAGCCGCTGCTCTACGCCGTAAAACCGTCTACTGGGAGAAGCTCATCGCAAACATCCACGCACTGCACAATCAGGGACTTGACCCGCCGGCAATTCGCGATCGTGTGCTGGGGCCAGAGGGCGGGATGACCCGCACATCGTCCGGGCACTTTTCGAAATTGAACTTCGTGAAGGCCGCACTGACCCTGGCGGACGTAAAACGTGAAACGTGAGGATCAGTTCCTATAGGAGTCATCACGTTTCACGCTTTACGTTTCACGCCTTTCTGTGCTAAAATGGCCGGCATGGCCGACATCGTACTGATTGCACCCATCGTACTGCCACTGCTGGGGGCGGGAGCACTGTTGTTCCTTGGCGAAGGCAGGCGCGACCGCAAGCGCGATCCATTACCCACCCTCATCGCCGGCACGGTCTTCGTGGCAGTCGTCATGTTGCCCGAACGTGCTCACACGCAGCCGCAACTGCTTCCCTGGCCACCTATCCAGGTGCTCGGAAGCCCACCTGCGATTCTTGCTGATCGGTTCTCTCTCGTGTTCGTCTTCGCTTTGACTCTTCTGGCGATTGCGGCCACCATCGTAGGCGACACCATAAGTGGACAGAACTGGGCGATGGCCATTCTGCTCTGGGGCGGCTGCCTCGGCATCGTGATGGCGGCGGACCCACTGATGTTGCTGCTGGGCTGGATTGTATGCGAATTGGCTCTCATCGTCGCCAGCCTGGTGACGCGGGAATCGCGACTGTTGGCGTACCGGCTGGCGGCCGGCGGCGCGGGGTTTGTGGCCCTGGCCTTGTTGGCGATGCGTTCAAATGGTCATCCACCGCCAGGTCTGCAGATGGTGCTTGCCGGCCTTTCCCCCTGGTGGATCGCCGGGTTCTTTGCCCTCGGTGCGCTCCGCATGGGCTTGTATCCACTCCATCTCGCGAGTTTCGGGGAGACCGATGCGCCGCTGACGCCGTTGGTATTCGGCCGGCTTGCCAGCGCCGTGACCGGTCTGTACCTGTGGTTCCGCGCTTTCACTGCCATTCGCACGTTGCCTGCGCAAGTCGAATACCTGGTGATTGTGGGAGGAGTTGCTGTCCTTGTCAGCGCAATAACGGCGTGGGGGGCGCGCACCAGGCGTTCTCTCTTTCCCTGGCTCGTCGGCTTCGAGTTGGGTGTAGTCGTCGTAGCGCAGGGGCTGGCCGCGCCCGAGGTCTCCATGTTCGCAGTGCTGGAAATGTTGAACCTGGTGCTGGCCGGCAGCGTCTTTGGTCTGAGCAGCTATATTGTCGAGCGTATCGAGGGGCGTTGGGCCAGAGGCTGGGCGCGCGCTCTGGGGTTCGTTGCCACAGCATCACTGCTGGGTCTGCCGCCGACGCCTGGCTTCGTGGCTCGTTGGGGGTTGTACCGCCGGGCTATGGAAGCTGGAGATGTAGCGGCCGTTCTGCCTGTAGTGGTTGCCAGCGGTCTGATGGTCCCGGCGCTGTTCGCCGCCCAACGTGTGGGGCAAGGCCGGCCTTTCCGACGCATCTCCAACCATGCAATCGCCGGCCTGACGGTTCTCGGACTGCCGCTGCTGCTGGTGAGCGCCCAGCCACTGTTCCTGACCCCAATTCTGGACATTGTGACAAACGTGAGATCGTATGCCCTTATGTCGCCGCTGGTCCGTGCTGCCAGTATCCGTCTGAGCGCACAGGTTATAGCCCTGATTGTGATTCCCACGCTTGCCGGCTATAGCCTGGACCGCGTGCATGACCGATGGCGCAGGCAGGGCCGGCTTAACCCACTGAGGCTGTTCCTCTCGCTGGAGTGGCTCTACGATGTGCTGGCATCAACGGTGTTGCGGGCCGCGATCGCCGTGTCGATTCTGTTGACTTTCCTGGAACTCGGATCGGCCGTTGGGTGGATGGTCGCCGTCGGCCTGCTATTGGTGCTGTTGGTGTTACGGCGCTAGCGCGTTGTTTACTACTCGCCTCTCCCGCTGTTTATGTTTGGCACAACTCTGGCACAGCCCGATCTGGCATACCTGATCCTGGCAGTCAGCCCAACCCTCTGGCTCTTCATTCTGATAGTTGCCACGCTTGTCCTGGTCCTGAGTCATGCCTGGCGGATTGCCCTGCTGGCACTCTTGATTCACTATCTGGCATTAGGAGGGTTGGTGCTTCAACTCGGGCCGGCGGCGAGAAGCGGACTCCGCATTCTGATGGGGGGACTGATCTGTCTGGTGCTGTTTCTCACTGCACGCCGGCTGGAGGACGGTAGGAGGACGCACGGAGGGCGAGTGATAAGTCGGACTCAGGTATCGGCGTTTGTTTTTCGACTGGCTGCGGTAGCTCTGGCTGGTGTGGGCGTCTTCGGGACCTCCATACCGGTGCGGTTCCCCTCGCTGCCGGCCCATCTCGTACTCGCGTCGGCCTGGCTGGCGATCCTCGGACTGGTCGTTGCCCTCATTTCTCGGGCGGCGCTGTGGGCCGGCATCGGACTGGTGATGGCCGAAAGTGGATTCGAGACTCTCTACACAGCCCTCGATCCTCGGCTGATGACGGCCGGCCTGCTGGCGATGGGCAGTTTACTACTGGCTCTGGCAGTGGCCGTGGTTGTCACCTCTGCGGATCAGC
>JBHHXF010000508.1:0-3250 GCA_046756905.1 Anaerolineae bacterium
AGTAGTTAGGCCAATCGGAAAAAGAAACATACCATGAAGATATTCAGACGGCCCTTTCCCCCCTCTAACTCCCCCCAAAGGGGGGAGAACAAGCTTCTCCCTCTTTGAGGGGGGGATTGAGGGAGGGACCAATGGAAGGAGAACCTATGGCAGTTGCGATCAAGAAGTGGTTGAACCTACACCCTGGGGCATACATTGAAAATCGCGTTGTGGAGCGCGTCCAGGGACCGATCGGGCGGGATGAGTCCGGCGAGCTTGCCTGTGGCAGACACTACCGCAAGCTACAGTTGGGGCAGAGCAGCAATTGGTCGTGTCCATTGTCGAACTGCGACACGCGGATCGACACGAAGCTTGCGAGCTAGCGGAATTGGATACTGGGTACTGGATATTGGATATTGGGTATTGAGGCTCTGAAGCCCAGAATGTCCAATATCTAATATCTAATATCCCAAGTCTCCAGTCCCGCGTTCTCTCAGCACTTTCTGCACGAGGGCTTCCTCATCTGCCCGAGTTGTCATCTCTTGGTTGAGGAGAGCATCGCGAACAGCCGAGAGGACTTCCTTGTAAATGGGGCCTGGCTCTACTCCCAGATCTCGGAGGAAGTAGCCGTCCAGCACCGGCTCGATGCACTGCAATTCTCGCCGGTAGAGTTCCACCTGCTCGCGGACGCCCGGCGTGTCGCTGGCGATCCACAAGATGCATAATGCCTCAGGGCTGAGATCCTCGAGAGCGTGGTATACGTCGCTGCGGCGTATGTCTGGCTGCTGAAGCTGTTCTTCGGCTACGTGCAGGGCCGGCATTTCGCGCAGAATCCCCGCTATCTCGCTTGACAAATACAATCGTTCGATGATCCCTTCTATCGACTCCGCGTCCAGGCGATAGGTCAATAGAGCAAGATAAAGCGCAGGCCCAGGCCGCTCCAGTGACGACAGATCATCCTTGGCGCCTGCCTGCCGGCAGTTGGTTTTGCGCCACAGCGGAAGGCGCGCGCGCAGCGCCCGGAACTGCGCGGCGATCCATGAGTCATACGCCAGTCGCGACTGGATCGCATGCAGTGCGCCCATATCGTGCAGTTGAGCCAGCACACGCTCAGGCTCACGTTCGGCGAGCGTGGCGAACAACTCATGTCGGATGCGATCTCCGCTGACCCGGTCTAACAGGTCAATGGCATCGGCTATGAGCTCACGTGTGCGCGGTTCGATCTCAAACCCCAGGCGCTCGGCTAGCCGGGCGGCCCTAAGGATCCGAGTTGGATCTTCCACAAAGCTAAGGCTGTGAAGCACGCGGACCAATCCACGCTCCAGGTCTGCTTCCCCCCCAAAGAAGTCTAACAACTCACCGAATCGGCCCGGGTTCAGGCTGATGGCCATGGTGTTGATGGTGAAATCCCGCCGGCGCAGATCACTCTTGATCGACCCCCGCTCCACACTGGGAAGGGCAGTCGGTCGCTCGTAGAACTCGGTGCGCGCGGTGGCAAAGTCCAGCGATTGCGGCACGTCCGGGCGCGAGGTCCAGTGATCCGGCAAAATCCACTTGGCCGTTCCGAAACGCCCATGGCTCCGGATTCGGCCTCCGTTCTCTCGTTGCAGCGTCCTGGCCAATCCGATGGCGTCCCCATCGACCACCAAGTCGATGTCCGGGCCGTGTTCAACACCCAGCAATAGGTCTCGCACGAGTCCACCGACGATGTACAACTGATCATCGCGGCGGTCAGCGGCTGAGCTGGCGACTTCCAGCAGCTCCAGCAGTGCCGGCGACAGCGTGGATCGCAGTCGAGAGGTGATTTCGGTTGCCCGGTCAACTTGGTCGGGCCGGCCCCACAGCTTCAGGAGATCGGTGCGCGTTACTATGCCGATCATCTCTCCATCATCCACGACTGGTACCTGACCTACGTCGTATTCCATCATCAGCCTCTGGAGCTCTTCCACCGACGCATTTGGCGCAATGGTAACGGCCCCTTTGTGCATGTAGGTTTCGACTACGGCCTGATCGAGGCCGTGGTGCATGGCACGATCTACGTCCCGCCGGGTCAAGATTCCCAGAACCTTTCCGTCACGCACCACAGGGTATCCTTCGTGCCCGTAGCGGCGCATCCAGCGGGCCGCCTCGGCTATCTTGGTGTCCGGTTCGATGATGCGCACAGTGCCAAGTGACATGATCTCTCGCACAGTGACCAAGGGTTGGATCTGCTCATCCAGGAGCTGTAACAGCTTGTGACACACGTCCTGCATGTTCAGGTCTGATATAACCGCCGCTGCGGCCCTGTCATGGCCGCCGCCGCCGAACGAGGCGGCAATTTGACCCACCGGTACGGCATCTGTAGTGCTACGGGCTACCATCTGGATGTGGTCGTCCAGCTCGACTAACACGAACAGCGCAGCCGGCTCGACCAGGTTGCGGATTTTATGAGCTACAGTGGATAGTTCGTCGTCGAAGTCCAGCGCCTCTGCGCAGGCGATGACGATAGCGTGGCCGGCAAACTCGTGTGTGTACGCGTTCTCCACGAGACGGTCGTACAGTTCGCGCTGGGCCGGCGACAACGGGTGGTGTAGAAAGTCGGCTGCTACTTCCAGATTGGCGCCCTGCTCCATCAGCCAGGCCGCTGCCTGAAGATCGCGCGGTGTGGTGCCGGCGTAGATGAGGGAGCCGGTATCTTCGTAGATCCCAAGGAGCAGTAGGGTTGCCTCGATGGGTGTCAGATCGACACCGCGCCGGCAGGCTTCCTCGACCAGCAGTGTGGTGCAGGCGCCGGTCGTGCTACCCCAATACGCACCGGGCTCGACATCATCGCGCGTGAGGGCGTGGTGGTCGATCACCTGGATGCGAGTGTCATCTCCCGTGCCGCGTGGGTATTGTGCGGACTGCGTATCTACGAGTGTAGCCCACTCGATCCGCCGTCGCGGTAGTGTCTCAGTCTCGATGAAAGGCAACTGGCCACCGTAGATGGTGAGGAAGTCGGTGACGTTGCGGTTGACTTTGCGAGGCAGTACCGGCACAGCATCCGGCATCAACAAGGCAGCCCCCAGCAGCGATGCCACTGCATCAAAATCAGCGTGTTCATGGGTGAGAATGACGTGCATTGTACCCTTTCCGTTATGCCGGCGCGAAATTCATGAATGCTTTATCCATGGGACGTCAGGCCTCGCAGGTTTCGTGATAGAATCACAAATGAAATTATATCATAGCTGCAAACCTGCGTGAAGTTCTCCAGTTAATTAACAAAGGGCGTTACTACTCAGCCACTTGGTGC
>JBHHXF010000509.1:0-3244 GCA_046756905.1 Anaerolineae bacterium
GGGCGTGATCGCCATTCTAACCGGTGGCGGCGATGTTCCTGGCCTGAATCCGGCCATTCGCGCTGTGACCATCAGAGCTCTCAGAGAGGGATACCAGGTCATTGGCATTCGGCGGGGATGGGCCGGCGCGATCGGGATCGTCCGCGACAAGAACGCGGATAATAGCGATAGCTACCAAATCCTCACCGAGGAGATCGTCAACAAGGCCGGACGAACAGGCGGCACATTCCTGCATACCTCTCGGACGCGCCCCAGCCACATCGCCAGGGCGAATGTGCCAGAGCATCTGCAAGACACGTACGACGCCGACATGAATGATCTGACACCGGAGGTGACGAAGAATCTGGACTTCCTGGGGGTGGACTATCTCATTCCTATGGGCGGCGACGATACGCTCAGCTATGCTGTCCGCCTGTACAAAGAGGGTGTTAAGGTCGTTGCCATCCCCAAGACGATGGATAACGACGTCCCCGGCACAGACTATTGCATCGGCTTCAGCACATGCGTGACCAGGACAATCATGATGACCAACATCTTGCGCACATCGGCCGGCTCGCATGAAAGATTCCTGGTACTGGAGGTGTTCGGACGATACGCCGGCTTCACTGCCATGCTGCCAACCATGGCCGGCGCAGCCAACCGTTGCGTGATTCCAGAGTACGAATTTGACATCGAACTGCTGACCGAGCTGTTGACCAGGGACCGTTACAAGAACCCCAGCAAGTACTCTATTGTTATCGTGTCGGAAGGGGCTATGTTCGAAGGCGGCGAGATGGTGTTCAAAGATACGACCAGAGATGCTTATGGACACATGAAGCTCGGTGGCATTGGTGATCTCGTCTCAGCGAGATTGAAAGAGCTTTCCCCCAAATACAATAGTGGCAAACCGATCAATACTATCACCCAGAAACTGGGGTACCTGGTGCGGGGCGGCGATCCGGATGCCATCGATTCGATTGTGCCCATGGCGTATGGGAATCTGGCATTGGACCTGATTCTCAAAGGAATTCATGGCCGGCTCGTCGTGTTGAAGAACGGACGATATGATGATGTTCCGATTGACGTAGTCACAAGTTCCACGAAGACCGTCAACGTGGAAAAATACTACAACACCGAACGATTGCGTCCCCACTACAAAAGCTTCGAGATGCAACCCTTGTTCATCATGACAAGCGAGTGACAACCCCTATGCAGCTTACGTTGTCAAAGCATCCCCAACTGGAACGCATTGTTGACGCCCTACTGCCGGCCATCGCAACCCTGGCGGCGCTAGCGGTGGGGGCGGTCATGCTGGCGTTGCTGAGGGCCAACCCGCTGGAGGCGTACGCGGCCCTGATCGAGGGAGCATTTGGCAGCCGGAACGCAATCGCCGACACGCTGGTCAAGGGGACGCCGTTGTTGATGGTGGGGCTGGGTATCTGCATCGCCTTTCGTGGCGGCGTCATCAACATCGGTGGTGAGGGGCAACTGGTGGCCGGCGCGCTGGGTGCCACGTGGGTCGCCCTGGCTCTACCGGGCTGGCCGGGCTGGATCATCATCCCGGTGTGTATGACTGCCGGGTTCCTGGCCGGCGCGGTCTGGGGCGGCATCCCCGGCGCGCTGAAGGCGTACTTCAACGTCAACGAGATTCTCAGCACCATCATGCTGAACCAAATCGCGGTCCAGGGCATGAACTTCCTGCTGCGCGGCCCCATGATCGACCCCATCCAGCTTCAGGCCGCGTCGCGCATCCCACAGACCGCTCGCTTCGCCAGGGCGGCTGACCTGCCGCGACTGGTCCCCACGCGACTGCATCTGGGGACCGCTGTGGCTGTGATCCTGGCCGTGCTGGTGTACATCTTCCTGTGGCGCACCACCTACGGTTATCGCATCCGAGCGGTCGGGCTGAACCCCCATGCGGCACGCTACGCCGGCATCCGCGTGGAGCGCTACATCGTGCTCTCGCTGCTGCTCAGCGGAGCGTTCGCCGGCCTGGGCGGGTCGATTCAGGTACTCGGCGTACACCATCGCATGTTCACCGACGGCTCGGCGACGGGTTTCACGGGCGGGGCCGGCTTCAACGGCATTGTGGCCGCTCTGTTCGGGAAACTGCACCCGCTAGGGACGATTCCGGCCTCGTTCCTCTTCGGCGCGCTGCTGGTGGGCGCCAACAAATTGCAGCGAGCCATGCAGGTCCCCTCAGCGCTGATTACGGCGCTGAACGGGCTGGTGGTCGTGTTCGTCGTCAGCAGCGAAATCTGGAGCCGGCGGCGGGCGCAGCGTCGAGTGACCGTTGCTGAAGAGGTGTCGCCGGCTGCCGAAGCAGAGGCCGCCGCGTGATCGCCGACCTTTTCACCGCCCAAGTGCTCATCGGCATCGCAACATCAGGGATGCGATTGGCGACGCCTTATCTGTACGCGACGATCGGCGAGACCTTCGGCCAGCGAAGCGGGGTGCTGAACCTGGGCGTAGATGGCATCATGCTCATGGGAGCTTATGCCGGCTTCTACGCCGTGTTTACCACCGGCAACCTGCTGCTGGGGCTGCTGGCCGCAATGATCGTTGGCGGGCTGCTGGGACTGTTCATGGCCTTCATCAGTGTCACGCTCCAGGCCGAGCAAGGAATCAGCGGCATCGGCGTATATCTGTTCGGGTTGGGCATGAGCGACCTGCTGTTCCAGAAGACGCTCGGCACAGTGGAAACAGTCAGCGGCTTCAGCCCGATTCGCGTCCCCGTGCTGAGCAACATCCCGGTCATTGGGGAGATCTTCTTCAGTCACAACCTGCTGGTGTACGGAGCCTTCGCGCTGGTTCCCATCGCCTGGTTCGTGCTGAACAAGACGACGCTGGGCCTCAACATCCGCGCCGTGGGCGAGAACCCAGAGGCCGCCGACTCGTTGGGGGTCAGCGTGAGTCGCGTGCGCTACTTCACTGTTACGCTGGGTGGCGTGCTCTCGGGGGTTGCCGGCGCGTCGCTCTCCATCGCTTTGCTGAACGTCTTCCAGCAGAACCTGACCAACGGCATCGGGTTCATCGCCGTAGCGCTGGTCTACTTCGGCGGGTGGCGACCGCTGGGGGTACTGGCCGGCTCGCTGCTGTTCAGCCTGGTGAATGCGTTGCAGGTCTGGGTGCAAACCCTGGGCATCCCCGTACCCTCGGAAATGGCCGTGATGATGCCTTATGTGCTCACCATTTTGGTGCTGGTGGTGGCCGTGCAGCGTGTACGGCAGCCGGCCGCGCTGACCAGGCCGTTCGAGCGCGGCGA
>JBHHXF010000510.1:0-3241 GCA_046756905.1 Anaerolineae bacterium
GCGATGGCTGAGAAGCAGTGCGCTGTTACCGGATTATTTTCTCAAGGTTCATAAAGGGGAGGGGAGTACTGCTCCCTCCCCCACTTTGGGGGAGGGCCGGGGAGGGGGTCAAATCTACCTGCTGCAAGCCCGTCCCATCACCTCGCTTTATCCCATCGACGGGCTGGGTTCGCCCGACGACACGCTGCACATCTACTTCAGCGTGGGCCATCAGCAGAACATGACCCGCGCCATGGCGCCCTTGAGTCTGACCGTTTTTCCGCGCCTGCTTCCGATAGAGCCGATCACAAAACGATTGGGATACCCCATCCTGCGCACCAGCGGCGGCCGCCTGTTCGCGGACATCACCGCCCCGCTGCGTCACCCCATCCTGCGCAAAGGCGTGTTCGGCCTGCTCTCCCAGTTCGACGCCCTGGCGCCGGAAAGCCTGCAAATCGCCATGCGGCGGCCGGAGTTTCGGGGCCCGCATGGGATACACATCTCCTTCGCTGCGCTCAAGAGCCTTGCCGGCGTGCTCGCCAAAGTGTGGTCTGCCTTGTGGCGGCAGGATCTGACCGGCTTCATCCCCAAAACGAACGCGCTGATTGATCGCTCCGTTGCCGAAATCGAGCGTCGCCTGCAGGGAACGCCGCCGGGCAAGGTGCAATTGCAGGCCGTTCTGGATGTGCTGCCCACCATCTTCCCGTTTTTCCTGAACTGGGTTCCGCAGTTCGTCGCCGGCGAGATCGCCAAGCGTCTGCTCACGCGCCTCGGGCGCAAGTGGTTGACGCCGGACGAACTGGAAGCGCTGACTCTGGGGCTGCCGGGCAACGTGGTCACTGAGATGAATCTGGCCATCGGGGACCTGGCCGATATCGCCCGTCGCTCACCGCAACTGGTGGCCTGGTTCAGCCATCTGGGCGACGACAGTCGGGCGTGGCTGGAAGGGGCTGCTCAACTGGAGGGCAGCGAGCCCTTCCTGGCCGCCTGGGAAGATTTTCTCGCCCGTTACGGCGCGCGCGGGCCGGCGGAAATCGACATCATGATGCCCCGCCCGGTGCGCTCGTCGGCAACCCGGTCTCCGCCGGCGTGGTCGAAGGAGTCGTACACGTGATTCATGACCCGCAGACCGAAACGCTCGCCCCCGGCGAAATTCTGGTGGCCGCCTACACCGACCCGGGCTGGACGCCGCTGTTCATCAACGCGGCCGGGCTGATCATGGAAATCGGCGGCATGATGAACCACGGCTCGGTCGTCGCCCGCGAATACGGCATCCCCGCCGTGGTGGGCGTGCGCGAGGCCACCAAACGCTTGCGCACCGGCCAGCGCGTGCGCCTGGACGGCAACCGGGGCATTGTTGAGATTTTGTAGCCTGTCATTGCGAGCCGGACGCAGTCCGGCGAAGCAATCTCCCGTACTGCGGTCGAGATCGCTTCGCTCGCTTCGTTCGCTCGCGATGACAATGCTGAGGTGCAGCCCACGGAAAGGTGACCGGCACTTCGAATGTTGCTCCATGCGGTGCGAAATCCTAGGAAGAAGTGCCGGTCACCTGACAACTCGCGAGTGTGCCCCGAGCACACCGCTGTCTTGACTGACACCCCACGTCTCCCTATAATCTCACCCATGAAGGAGGTCGGGCGATGATCAAAGTTCAACCCCAGATTGAGAGGCGGCCACTGGTCCTGCAACTGCGGCCGGCCATCGAGATGACGCGCGAGCAGTTCTTTGACTTCTGCCAGCTCAACCGCGATCTACGCATTGAGCGGACAGCCGAAGGAGAGATAGTGATTATGGCACCTGCAGGTGGGGAGACCAGTGTGAGAAATGCGAGGCTCGTCGCGCAAGTTATTCAGTGGGCCGACCGCGACGGCTCCGGTGTAGTGTTTGATTCCTCGGGCGGCTTCGACCTGCCCAACGGGGCGACGCGTGCGCCGGACGTGGCCTGGGTGAGACGCTCGCGCCTGGCCGCACTGACTCCGGAGCAGAAACGGCGATTCCTGCCCCTGTGCCCCGACTTCGTCATCGAGCTGCGCTCCCCTTCAGACTCGCTCTCGACGGTGCAAGACAAGATGGAAGAATACCTGGCCAACGGCGCGCGATTGGGTTGGCTGATTGACCCTGTCAGCCGGCAGGTCCACGTCTACCGCCCCGAGATAGATGTAGAGCTCCTGGACAATCCGACCGAGCTGGCAGGTGATCCGGTGCTCGCGGGGTTCGTCATCGACCTCACCACTGTCTGGGATCCCGGCTTCTAAAGAGCGTCGGTGTCAGGGTCGGAGTGGATGTAGGCCAGGGCCGGCGCCACTGAGCGACCACCAGAGGCAGGTAGACGTGGCAGTTCAGATCCGAGGCGGTGGTCTCGATGTCCGCCACATCGCCGATGCCGTTGCCGTTGACATCGCCCACGCACTGGGAGGCCGGCGGCGCTGTCTCTTCCACCAGCACCGGGTCCTCACCCACGGGGATGGTGACCGATCCGTCCGAGACGGGGTAGGTGGCGACGCTGAAGGCCGTGGCGTAGTCGGTCACCTCCTGGCCGGTGTCGGCGGAGGGCACTACGGCCGTGACTGTCACAGCCGCGCCGTCTAGGCCGGTCAGCGTGATGGGCTTGGTGTCGCCAGGGGTGTAGCCGGGCTCGTCGAAGGTGTCCCACCAGGCGATGTAGATGGATTGCCCCGCTTTCTCGACGCGGAAGAGGTAGAGGTGGTCGCCGCCCGTGCCGTCGTGCAGCGTGGTGAGGGTGGACCAGTCAGCACCCTCCAGCACCTCGGTCATCTTCTTGTAGGTGTAGTAGCCCAGCTTCTTGACCCCCAGGCCCGGATCGCCGCCGGTGGAAGGGTCCGTGCCGTGGCCGAAGTCCTGTCCGTCGTAGATCAGGCCGGTGTGGTCGAAGTAGCCATCCTCCGTAGGGCCGAAGTCCTCCATGAGGCCGAAGGCGGAAAAGACCTTCTCCACACCGCTAGAGAGGGCGTAGATGTAGCGCCTGAAGTAGTCGCCGGCCTGCTGCCGCTCAGTCTGGAACGGGAACCGCGATTCGCTTGGGTCGCCGGAGTAGCTGCCCATCTCGGTGATCCAGATGGGCAGGTCCGGCGAATAGCCGCTGGCGGTGAGGGCCGCGCGCACGTGCGCGTAGACGTCCTCTCCGGTGACGGAATCCCGCAGGCGGTATTCGCCTGTCGCCGTGCCATACCAGTGGAAGTCGAAGGCGTCCACGTATTGGCCGGCCAGTTGGCTCAGGATCGGACCGTAGACCGCATCGAAC
>JBHHXF010000511.1:0-3231 GCA_046756905.1 Anaerolineae bacterium
ACGTGGCCGGCCATGGGGTTTCGGCCAGCCTGCACATGGCCAGCATCCAGACCCTGTTGCGAACGCTGGCTCCCGTGAGCGCGGCGCCTGTCGAGGTTCTGCGGCAGGTGCAGCATGTGTACAGCCACAATATCCGCTTCACAACCTTCGTCACCGTGTTTCTTGGCGCGTATGACACTGCAGGCCGAACACTCACCTATTGCAGCGCGGGACATAACCCGCCCCTGCTAGTGCAAGCGCTCGGACCCGATGAAGAGAACACCCTGTGGCTGCGGCCTACTGGACCAGCGATTGGCCTGGTAGAAGATTTCGAATACAGAGAAGAGGCGATTTCGCTGCAGCCGGGAGACCTACTGGTGTTGTACACCGACGGCGTTACGGAAGCGGTGAACGCGAACAATGAAGAGTATGGCCCGGAGCGCCTGGCAGCTCTTGTGAGACGTGCACGAACTCGCGCTGCCAGTGAGGTGATTCAGGCGGTTCGCAGAGAATTGGAAGAGTTCAGTGACGGGAGACAACTGGCTGACGATACCACCATTGTGGTTTGCAGGGCATTGGACACGAGATAGTCTTCCTGAGGAGGAAACCAGGATTGCGGAGAACGAACATGCCTGAGAATGAATCTAGCCCAACATCCTCAGCGGGCGCCGGTAGCTGCCCCGATTGTGGTGCGCCGGCCAGCGGAGGGCGCGCCGGCTGTCAGGCTCTGTTCGATGAACTCGCCGCCCAGGCCTTCACCGACCTGCGGTACGCCCCGGTCTACATGCTCGCCTTCGATACCTATTGCATGCAGCATCCGAACACGTACTGCCGCTCGGCCAAGTCCTACGCCGCCCATCTCACACGGCTGTGCTGTGGGCTTGAGCACACAGGTAGCCCCGAAATCTATGCTGCCATCCAGCGATGGTTGAGCGGCACTGTTGACATCGAAAAGCCGGCGACATTGAGCCATCGTGGGTCCATGACAGTAGCTGACATGCGAGCGGCTCGGAATGTAGAGGATCACAAGCGGCTTGTGCGGGACTGGGCCAGGAGCGTTTGGGAAGCTTATGCACCACAACATGAGATTGCTCGAAACTGGATCGAAGCTGCACTGCTCCCTACTTCCTACTCCCACTTGCTGAAGCGGACAGACCGATGAAAAAGCGAACCGCGCTGACATGGCTGCTGCTGGGCTATGGGGCCTATCGCTACCGCCACTCCCTCCTGGCGCGCCTGCTGAAACTGCCGGCGCCGCGCCACGCCGTGAGCGTCCGGCGGGACATCCCCGTCCCTATGCCGGACGGCGTCCACCTGCTCACCGATCACTATGCTCCCAGATCTGCCGGCCACTTTCCCATCATCCTCATTCGCACACCCTACGGTCGCGGGAAAGAGGTTGCTCTGTGGGGCGGATACGCCCTCAGCGAGCTGCCGGCCCAGCGCTTCGCCGAGCGCGGCTATCACGTCATCGTGCAGGGCGCGCGAGGCTGCTACGACTCGGAGGGGGATTTCAGCCCCCACGTCAATGAGGCGGCCGATGGTCAGGCCACGGTGGATTGGATCACCCGACAACCCTGGTTCAACGGCATCCTGGGGACGTGGGGACCCAGCTATCTGGGCTACATGCAGTGGGCCATCGCCGCCGGCGCGCCCCCGGCCCTGAAAGCCATGCTGCCGATGGTCGCCAGCTCGGAGAATTTCACCGTCACCCACCCGGATGGGGCGTTCGGCCTGGAAACACGGCTGCGCTGGTCGCAGGGGGTTGCCTTGCAGCACAGAATGCATGGCCGCCCCCTCTTGGACACGCTGGCTCACTACCTCTTTGGAGGAACGGAACGCAAACTGCAGGCCGCCTTCGCTCACCTCCCCTTGCTGGAAGCGGACACCGTCGCCGCCGGCGAGCCCATCCCCTTCTATCGCGACGTTCTCACCCACACCCACCCCGATGACCCGTTCTGGGTCGCCAGGGACCACAGCGCAGCCGTCCCCGACGTCGCTGCGCCGGTTCACCTCGTCGGTGGCTGGTATGACTACTACCTGCGCGGCCTCTTGCGCGACTACGCCGCCCTCAAAACGGCCGGTCGCCGGCCCTACCTGACCATCGGTCCCTGGCATCACGCCCATCCCGGTGGAATGTTGACCGGCCTGCGGGAAGGGCTGACCTGGTTCGACGCTCACTTGAAGGGCGACCGCCGCCGCTTGCGCCGGAAGCCGGTTCGCATCTACGTGATGGGCGCCGACGAATGGCGCGAGCTGGACGATTTCCCACCGCCGGCCCGTGAGACCCGCTACTACCTGCACGCCCAAGGCCGACTGGCGACCGATCCCCCGGCAGCCGCATCGCCCCCCGACTCGTACCGCTACGACCCCGCCGATCCCACGCCGGCGCTGGGCGGCGCGCTGCTCTCGTTTCGAGGCGCCGGTCCCCAGGACAACCGTCCGCTGGAAGCTCGCTCCGACGTCTTGTGCTACACCACACTGCCGCTGACGCGCGATGTCGAGGTCATCGGGCCGGTGCGGCTGGAGCTTTTCGTGCGCTCCAGCCTGCCCCACACCGATTTCTTGGGCCGGCTGTGCGACGTCGCCCCGGATGGACGCTCCACCAACGTCTGCGATGGATTGTTCCGCATTGAGCCGGGGCGGGGCGAAGCACAACCCGACGACATTGTGTGGATTGAAATCGACATGTGGGCGACGGCCCATCGCTTCCAACGGGGACATCGGCTGCGCCTGCTGGTTTCCAGCGGCGCGCATCCGCGCTGGAGCCGCAACCTGGGTACCGGCGAAGCGCTCGCTGCCGGCGTCCGAATGGCCGGCGCCGAGCAGTCCATCTACCGCGATGAGGCTCGTCCGTCGGCGCTGCTCTTGCCGGTTGTAAGCTGATTCTGGCCTATCCAGATTCTTCAACGGAGGAAAGAGAGATGAAACTGCCGAAAAAGGATGCTGATCTGTTCTTCAAGCTGATGTGGGGACTGCAGCTCCACGTTAATCAGCGGCTCCAAATCCTCGCAGATGTTGATTCGGTTGAGGAATACGCCCAACTCTCGTCAGCCGACAAGATCGAAGTAAGGGATGCCCTGTGGGAGAACCCGAGCTTGATCGACGACTACGTGCGAGAGAACCCGGATGGCCTGTCGACCGACGAGAGGGAGATTGTTCAGAAATGGGAGCGATTTGTCTCCGGCCAGTTCCAGATCTACCGTTTGCTCAAGAAACACGCCATCTTCATCGGAGGCGCTGGGAAGGTGT
>JBHHXF010000512.1:0-3226 GCA_046756905.1 Anaerolineae bacterium
CTCACCCTGCTCCCCTTTTCTCTCGCTGCCAGTTGTGCATGAGGGCCGGCAGATAGATCACGTAGACCGGTTCTGTGCGACCGGGGTACGTGAGCGCATCCAGGCCCAGCATGCGCGCTCGAGGCTCGAACGGGGTCACAAGGTCCCCATTGAGAGTGCGGATGCTGCCTCCAAACGCCAATACGTCGCCGTCGGTGAAGCTCGTGCCGCTGTCCGTGTAGCGGATCTCGGTGGACAGCCCGAGGGTGCTGCGATCACCGCGACGGTTGCCGCTGATGGCGTCAAGTCCGAAGTCCACGCCACGATCTGGCAGGCCGGCTGGTATGGGGGCGGCTAACAGAACATCGTTAGCCAGAACAATAGCCCCGGTCGCTGCCGACAGCAGGTCGCCGTCGAGGAAGATGGTGCCGTCGGCGGCCGTCCCCTTGCCCTCGGTTGTGAACCACAGGTCAACGCCGCGCTCCTTCAAAGCCGCCGGCAAAGCATCCGGGTTCTGGACCCAGAAGCCGCGCCCCTGTCGCTGCGCGAACTCGAAGAACGCGACGATCGCTTGCTCGTCGCCCAGCACGTGGATCCCGTCCAGTCCCAGATCGCCTGCGACCTGGAAGGCGGCCAGCAGTGCCACGTTTGGGATGATCGCGCCGGCTGTGGTTAGCAGATCGCCGGCTGTGAAGCGACCGCCAGGGTCATCCAGTTCTGTGGAGAAGGCTACCAACTCGCGCTCGAGGCTGATGATGTCAGCCGCATCCAGACCCAGATCGGGCAGCGGAGCCGCGGCTCCAAATGCCGCGAGCAAGTTCCGGTTGCGGGCGCAAATCTGTCCCTGGGGCCCCAGCAGATCGCCATCGGAGATGATGGAATTGCCGTCAGCCGGCGTTGGCCCCTGGGTGACGAAGTCCTCTTCCACCGAGAAGCCAACCTGGGCGCAGTCGGCCAGATTGAAGGCCCGCTGCCCGGCGCTAGGGATCCCGAAACTCAACACGAACCCCAACAGCAGTGTTAGAACCAGTGCACGTACAAAGTGCCTCAACATGGTTCCCTCCTGTTATGGTACGTAGTCGAAGAAGATCGCCTGACTGACCGGGCTGCGGAAGCTGCCGCCCACCAGGTTGAAGGCGGGGGTGAAGCTGCCGACGATGGTGCGGTCACGTACCCACAGGCGCGCGCCGTAGGCACACGCCACCGGCGATGCTGCCAGGTCGAAGACATCCACCTCGTGCAGGTTTACCAGCGTGGCTGCGGGTGTGGTTCCACCGGAATTCACATTGGTTGCCTCCGGGGTGGCGTCGTAGTAGTTGACCCACGAGTAGTAGTGGTCGGGATAAAGATCGCCACCGATGGACAGGCGGTAGCGCCAGAAGTGGCCGTCCTCGAAGTCGCCTTGCACCATGATCGGCATGTCGCTGGCGCTGTAGGTGGTGCAGGCGCCGCCGGGTATACCCAGATTATTGATCTTCGGCGCTTCATTGTCCAGGCGGACCAGATGAGACGACGGCTCTGTCTCGATGCCGGCGCCACGGTCGAATTCCAGCCAGACACGATACAGCTCGTTTGGATCCGGCGCGCTACCCGACTTCCAGTCGGTCAGGATGAGATTGGGATTGCAGAAGAGCAAGTCACGGTAGGTCGGACCGTCGAACCATCCGGCCGCGTCGGAGAACCAGGGCACGTCTACGGTGCACGCAAGGGTCCACGGGTTGCGGTCCTTGACCATCCAGCCCTCTCCCACTTGCACGGGGATCCCAGTCCCCGGCCCCGGACCGTCGGCCGCCTTGCGGAAGACAACGCGGAATTGGTTGACGTCATTACAGATGGTGCCCCAGAGGGGGACGTCGGAGCCGAATGGGTGATCGGTGGGATAGCCGATTTCGGCACGACCGCCGGCGTTGATGTCGCCCACGTCCACCTGCAAGCCACCTACGTCGGTGATCTGGTTCTCGCAGACGGTGGGGCCTCCCGCGCCAATCGAAAGCGCATCCAGGCCGAGATCACGGGCCCGGGGCTCGAAAGCTGCGATGAGGTCCCAGTTGATGGAGGCAATGCCATCGCCCACGTTGAGCACGTCACCGTCGCTGAAATTGAGGGCCGCGTCCGGGTCGTCGTATAGAATCTCGGTGGAGAAGAAGCCGCGTTCCCGCGCAGTCTCAACGTTGCGAGATCGGGACGTGAAACCATCCAGACCGAAATCTACGCCGCGATTCGGGATGCCGGCCGGCGCCGCACTCGGCAGCAGGAGATCATTGCTGAGGACGATGGCGCCGAGCACCGACAGCAGATCGCCATCCAGAAAGGGTGGTTGATCCACCGGCGGGGGTGTGCCCTCGGTGGAGAACCAGATGTCGATTCCGAACTGACGCAGGTCGCCAGCCAACGCCCCTGGGTTCTCCACCCAGAAGCTCCGGCTCACCCCCTTGAACTCGTCCAGGAACCCCTCAACATCACTCGCCTGCCCGATCAAGTGGACAGCGTCCAGGCCGATGTCGTAGCCGACGTCAAAGGCGTTTGTGAGCGCGACATTGGCGATCACGAGACCGTTGGTCGCCAGAAGGTCGCCGGCGGTAAACTGTCCGTTCGGATCGTCCAACTCAGTCGAGAAGACGACCAGGTATTTCTCCGTGTTGATCACATCCACTGCATCTAGCCCCAGATCGGCCTTTGGCTGGAAGACGCTCAGCAGGTCCGCATTGCGGGCGCACACCTTTCCATCGGCCGACAACAGGTCGCCGTCAGAGATGATGGGGTTGCCGTCGGGCGGTTCGGGACCTCGGGATATGAAGTCTTCCTCGGTGGAGAAGCCACCGCTGCGGCAGGCCTGCAGCGCGCCCTGGCCGACCTGACTCAGCGCCGGATGGGCGCTTAGCAGGATCATCAACAGCAACACAACCAAGAGAGGGCCAAACCGCACAAGTTTGTGTCGGGCGAACATGTCATCCTCCTTTACGCTGGGATTGAGCACTGTCGGAATATTGGTTTGTACGCAGGGAGTACGAACTGTGTGGGCAGTCGATCACTCACGTGCAGGGCCTGAAGCCAGAACTGTCGAAGTAACCACCCCCTTCCAAGACAGAAAAGCTAGGAGCATCCTGTCAGTCTGAACCGAGATGAGCAATCAACGGGTGGTAAGCGGCTATGCGTGTCTCGTCACTACACCAGCAATTCCCGTTATGGAGTTCGTAGTAACGACTTATGAACCTTGAGAATTTAATCCGGTAACGCGGCAACTCGC
>JBHHXF010000513.1:0-3225 GCA_046756905.1 Anaerolineae bacterium
CAGAAGATCGCCGGCGGCCCATCGGCCGGCCTGATGTTCACCCTAACGATATTCAACCTGCTAACACCGGAGGATTTGACGGGCGGCCGGCGGATAGCCGGCACGGGGACCATCAACCTGGATGGTGAGGTGGGGCCGATCGGCGGGGTAGAGCAGAAGGTGGCCGGCGCCGAGGGGGCCGGCGCGGAGTATTTCCTATCGCCACCGGAGAACCACGAGGATGCGCTCCGCGTCGCGGAGCACATCAAGGTCGTGGAGGTTGCGACAGCGGAGGAGGCCATCCAGTTTTTGCGGGGTTTGCCGGCGACGATAGATCAATGAGGTGCGAACAAGACCTCGGAGGTCTCAGAAGTGCCTCTAGCCGGTCAGGTTCAAGCCCATTTGAGGCCGATTTTGCCTCGGAGCGCCTATGTCGGAGACCTCCGAGGTCTTATTTGAAAGGCATTGGGTCTAAGGCTCTTTCTCGATCCCAAACGGATCCTGACCTGCACCGCCAGGCTTGAAATTCCATTCGCAGCGAATGTGATCGTCCAAGTTGCAGTTTACGTCATGGGAGCAGCGTCGGGCGACCACGGAGTACGTGCCTTCGCCCTGCTCATATTGTCGATCTTCTAACAGATAGGCGTCTGTGTCTGCCAGTGGGCAGCGAACTTTGAAAGCAACAACCCATGCCATACTTCATCTCCTCTTCATCCGTTCAACACTGTTTCGTAGTAACCGCTTCAGCGCTTCTTGGCAACAGAAACGACTGAAGTCGTTACTACGGTCTCTGGATGGGTGGACGCACACTGAGTTCGGCCACCTGGCGCTCGGCGCGGTAGGAACTGCGCACCAGCGGGCCGGCCTCCACCCACCTGAAGCCGGCAGCATAGCCGGCCTCCTCCAATCGCTGGAACTCATCCGGCGTGTAGTACCGCATGATGGGCAAATGCCGTTCCGAGGGCCGCAGATACTGGCCGATGGTCAGAATATCGCAGTCGTGAGCCACCAGGTCATCCATCACCTGCAAGACCTCGTCCCACTCCTCGCCCAGTCCGACCATCACCCCCGACTTGGTCAGCACGGTCGGGTCCATTTCCCTGGCCCACTTGATGATTTGGAGTGACCGCTCGTACACCGCCTGGGGCCGGACTTTCAGGTAAAGACGCGGTACCGTCTCGGTGTTATGATTCAGAATCTCCGGCTGCGCGTCCATCACCGTCTGCAAAGCAGCCCGATCTCCCTGGAAATCGGGGATTAGCACTTCGACCGATAGGCCCGGCGTAAGCTCTTTGCTACGCCGGATGGTTCGCGCAAAGATGGCCGCACCGCCGTCGGGTAGTTCATCGCGGTTGACGCTGGTGATGACGGCATGGTGCAGGTTCATGCGTTTAATCGCCTGGGCCACACGCTCCGGCTCCATCAGGTCGAGGAGCTCCGGCCGGCCCGTGGCGATGTTACAGAAACCACAACTCCGCGTACAGATGTCGCCCAGAATCAGGAAAGTTGCCGTGCCATGCCCCCAGCACTCGCCGACGTTGGGGCAGTTGGCTTCCTCGCACACGGTGTGGAGTTCCTGCCGGCGCATCAGGTGTTTCAGGCCGGTGTAGCTTTCGCCCCACGGCGCGCGCACCTTCAGCCACGGTGGCCGGCGATGCCGAAAAGGCAACCCCTCTCCGTTGGAATCGTACTCCGCCTGCGCTACTTCTATTTCATTCAGACCAACAATACTCATGCGCTTGATCCTGTCATCTGTGGCCATACAACCATTCTCTGTGACTCTACGCCTATGGAACCCAGTAGGGGCGAGGCAGGTCGGATTGAAGGCTCATTTGCAAAGAAACATACTCTCCGCCCTGCCTCGCCCTACGACCAGTCCTGCAACAGTCGCACCAGAAGACGGACGCCGACGCCGGTGGCCCCTTTGGTCGTGTAGTCCTTCTCCTTTTTGGTCCATCCCGTCGGGGCGATGTCCAGATGCACCCAAGGATAGTCACCCACGAAGTTGGACAGGAACGCCGCGCCGATGCTGGCGCCACCGTGCCGGCCCTCGCCCGTGTTCTTCACATCCGCGACGTCACTCTTGACCTCTTCCTTGTGCTCATCGTACAGCGGCAAGGGCCACACCCTCTCCCCTGTCGCCTGGGACGCGGCTTTCACGCGACCGGCCAGCTCCTCATTGTTAGTAAACAGCCCGGTCGCGTAGCGTCCCAGGGCCACCATGCAAGCGCCGGTCAACGTCGCCAGGTCGATAACGGCGTCAGGCTTGAGACTCTGGGCATAGGATAGACCATCCGCCAGGATTAGCCGGCCCTCGGCATCGGTGTTGATCACTTCAATGGTCTTACCGTTCAGTGCCGTAAGCACATCGCCCGGTTTGTCGGCCGAGCCGCCCGGCATGTTCTCCGTGGCCGGCACCAACCCGACGACGTGCAGCGGCAGGTCCAACTCGCCAACGGCCTGCATGGTCCCCAGAACTGCAGCGCCACCCATCATGTCAAACTTCATGTTTTCCATGCCCTGACTGGGCTTGATGGAAATGCCGCCGGTGTCGAAGGTCAGGCCCTTGCCGACCAGCACCACCGTGTCCAGGTCATCGTGGCCGGCGTTGTGCTCCAGGATGATGAAGCGCGCCGGCTCGTCCGATCCCTGCGCAACGCCCAGCACGGCTCCCATGCCAAGTTTACGCATCTGATCCTCGTCGAGAATCTCGCAGCGCAATCCGGTCTCGTTGGCAATTGCCTGGGCGGTTTCAGCCAGGTGGGTCGGCGTGGCCACGTTGGCCGGCCGATTGCCAAGATTGCGGGCCAGTAACACACCTCTAGAAACGATCTCGCCGGCCTGCGCGCCCTGCCGAATGAGATCAACCTTGTCGGCGCCGGCCTCCACGACGACCAGATCGGTCAGCTCTGTGGTCTCATTCTCCTCCTCGCCTGTTTTGAGTTCCTTGAACTTGTAAGTGGCGAGGAGAGCGCCTTCCACCGTGGCCTGAGCCGCCGCCAGCGGTTCCAGCCCGCCGATGCCGGCACCGTGCACGATGGTCGCCAGGCGCTCCACGCCCAGCTCCCCGGCCCGCCTGGCCGCTGCCGCCGATGCCTTGCGAACCCCCTCCAGATCGAAGCCCTCTGACTTTCCAAGCCCGACGATGATCACACGCGGAGCCGGCATTGCACCGCGCGAGTAGAGCACAGCCGTCTCTCCCAGCTTGCCTTTGATGTCGCCGCCGGCGATCAGGTCGGTGATGGC
>JBHHXF010000514.1:0-3215 GCA_046756905.1 Anaerolineae bacterium
AGTTCCAGGGGGCTATCCACAGTGCGGTGGGTAAATCAAACACGCGCAAGGGCATATCTGGTGTCAGCGCGCCCGGAACAAAGGGCGGGTGTGCTGTGCTTTGCTTTTTAGAAAAGATGATGCGGCTAGCCCGTGTGCCTAACACTGGTATCGGTAACAATTGGTCGAAACTTATAGCCGTAGACGATGAGGCCCTCTTCGCCATAGCGGTGTAGGGCCCGTGTCACCATCTCCACCGGCATGTCCATTTCCACATCTGCGGGATCGACGTCCGTCAACTGAGCGGTGACGAGCGGCCCTTCCTCTAGCCGAATCAAGGCAACGGTGTAGGGCACGTACTCCTCGAAGCCCGCCGGCGGATCGTAAACAGTCGAATAGGAGTACACTCGTCCGTGCCCCGAAAACGGATGAGGGGTCACGTCCTCCGATCGGCACTCCGGGCAGATAGTTCGGGGTGGGAAGAAAGTGTTATCACAAGTTTCACACCGCGCCCCTTCCAATCGATAGCGCGCCTGCTTCAAACGCCAATGGCGTGGTAGGTCCATGGTAGATCCTCCAATCCGGCTCAGCCTATTCAGCCATCTAGCCATCCAGCTATCCAGCCATCAGATTGTAGAGATGGCTAGATGGCTAGATGGCTGAATAGCTGGATGGCTAGATAGATGGTTGAGGCAGCTAGATAGCTTCCAGGATGTGTGTCACAACGGTGGCGCCCGTGCCGCCGATGTTCTGGGTCATGCCCAGTCGGGCATCAGGGAGCTGGGCCGCGTCGGCCTCACCCCGCAACTGTGTCGCCGCGTCAACAATCTGATAGACGCCTGTCGCCCCGACCGGGTGTCCACGCGCCTTCAGGCCGCCCATCGTCTGGGTGGGGATGCGTCCGTGGCGGGAAATCTGGCAATCCTGAGCCAGGTGTACCGCCCGACCCCGGTCAGCGAAGCCGGCAGCTTCCAGCGAGAGGGCTGCCATGATGCTGAAGTCGTCGTGCAGCTCAAACAGATCGATGTCGTCTGGCCCGACGCCCGCCTGCTCGTACGCACGAGCAGTCGAAGTCGTAGCTCCTTCCAGGAATAGTGGATCGCGCCGGCTGTGGATGGATAGTGTGTCTGTTGCCAGGGACGACGCCCGCACGCCCACCGGGCGGTCGGTAAAGGTTTGTGCCATCGTCGATGGACACAGCACTACGGCCGCTGCGCCATCGGCAACAGCACATGAGTCCAGCATGGTGATCGGATCAGCGACCATGCGCGCCTTCTCCAGCGCCGACTCCCTCAGCTCGAAGGGGAACATCGCGTTCGGATTGTGGACGGCGTTCTGGTGCGCGTTGATGGGGAATCGCGCGAAGTCCAGACGCGACAGGTTGTATTCGTGCATGTAACGTCGCATCATTAGCGCATTCAGTGCCGCGAACGATAGCCCGTGGTCAGCCTCGAAGTCGGCGTCGGCGGACGTCGCCAGCGCGGACGTTACATCGCTGTTCAGTTTGTCGGTCATTTTCTCAACGCCGACGACCACGACCAGGTCGTGCAGCCCGCCGGCCACGCTTAGATACCCCTGGCGAAAGGCCGCACCGCCGGCTGCGGCGGCCGCTTCGACTTTGATGGCTTCCACGCCCCGCAGGCCGGCGTGGTCGGCCACCAGCGCGCCCAGATGTTCCTGCCCGATCAGCGCTCCCGACGCCATGTTGCCGACGTAGAGGGCATCCAGGTCGTCCGGGCCGGCGCCGGCATCCGCCATGGCGCTGACAACGGCCCGCGCCGCCAGTTCGCGCAGCGGTTGGTCCCAATGCTCGCGTACCGGTGTCTGTCCGATTCCGATAATGCTTACATCTCGCATGATTGATTCACCTCATCAGTTCATATCCATCCGTAGTAACGACTTCAGTCGTTACAAGAGTGGCTGACGCCGTCACTACGAACGCTTTCTGATAAGCTTCTAGTTCAGGACGAACTTCTCACGGTAGCGCGCGTAGGTCGCGTAGTCCACATCCTTGCGCCGCTCGACGTACACCTGGGTTAATCGCGCACGATGGCGTCGCTCGTCGATCTTATCGGTCACAACGAACGAGAAGGCGTCACTACCGGCCCCAGACCCGAAGGTGCACATGAAAATCCTATCGCCCGGCTTCGCCTCATCCAGAATCGCGGTGAGGCCGATGAGGGCAGCGCCGGCATACGTATTCCCAATCCGACCTGACAACAGCCCCGTGCTCACCTGATCGCGGCTGAAGCCCAGGCTCCTGGCCGCCTTCAGAGGGAACTTCACGTTGGGCTGATGGAACACGGCGTAGGCATAGTCGGCCGGCGTGCGCCCCAACTCCTCCAGCAGCGCACGGGAGGCGCTGAGCGTGTGGTGGAAATAGGCCGGCTCGCCGGTGAAGCGATTGCCGTGCTGCGGGTAGTGCTGATGCTGGCGGCGAAAGAAGTCCGGCGTGTCGGTGACAAATGAAGTGGAAGCTTCCAGCATTGCCAGGCTCTCCTCGGCCGGCCCGACGATGAGCGCCGCGCCACCGGCGCCGGCGGTGTACTCCAGGTGATCACTTGGGCGTCCCTGAGCGGTGTCCATGCCCAGGGCCATGGCATACTTCATCATGCCCGATGCCACCATGCCGAAGGCGGCCTGCAGAGCCTCGCTGCCGGCCTTGCACGCGAACTCCCAGTCGGCCGCCTGAGTGAACGGCCCGACGCCCAGGGCCTCGGCCACCAGGGTAGACGTTGGCTTCACAGCGTATGGCTTCGACTCGGTACCGACCCAGACCGCGCCGATCTCCGACGGGTCGATGCCGGCCCGCAGCAGGGCGTTCCGCGCAGCTTCGATTGACATCGTGGCGACGTCCTCGTCCGGCCCTGGCACAGACTTGGCCTCAACCGGCACACCGTTGCCATCCGCGCCGTCCCAGACGCGCGCGATCTCTCTCGCTGGAATTCGGAATCGGGGGACGTAAGCGCCGTAGCCCACCAATCCGATGTCTCGCGTTGGTTTCATCATCCAGATCCTCCTTGCCTCCCGTTCACCTGGGCTGGCCGAATCGGTCTGTGTGACACCGGGTCGGCAAATGTCCAGCCGATATACTCAGCCGACCATCTGTCTCTTTGTGCCTGGCCGGCGTTAGGTGCTTCGCGCCAAAGCTGATAGCGGAGCCGACCAGTGCGGTTGGCATCTTCCCATTCGAGCGTCGTTTCAACCCATTGGTCCAACATAATCATACCCCTTTC
>JBHHXF010000515.1:0-3210 GCA_046756905.1 Anaerolineae bacterium
TCAGTCGTTCAGACCGCCAAAATGACTGAAGTCGTTACCACGGGACCAAGACGACTGAAGTCGTCACTACGACCCAAGAACGTTGGCTGGGCGTCTGCGGAGGGTCTGTCGATCACGCCGTGCTCACACCCCACGAAGTCGCTAAGTGGGTGGGGATGTAGAACAGGTCCCGTTCCCCTCCTCGCGGCAGTTCCCACATCTCTGCCGCCATCTGGCGGAACAGCCACTCCGCCAGCCGGTGCGAAGCGGACAGGTCGGCGTAGGTATCCTCCTCGATGCGGCCCAGCGCCCGCATCCACAGCGCCAGGGGAACCTGGGCCAGGCGGTCACGCCAATCCAGCGAGATCCCCAGCAGTCGCGCAGTGTCCTCGCCCATCAACTCCAGGATCAGCATCTTGGGGATGTGACGGACGTACACAAGATTCCCCAGGGGAACCTTGCGCTTGATCGTGCCTTCCATGAAACCCAGGAGGGCGTGCATCAGTGCCTTCGCTTCCACGCTTTCGGCCCGATTCCGTTCCAGGATCGTCTCAAACACTCGTTCGGCGTCCGCGTAGGTCATGGCGTTTAAGAGGAACTCGTCGCGGACGCCCATGATGTGCCCGACCACGTTCCACGTGTGGAGGTAGGCATCTTCCTGCTCCGGCTTCAGCGCCACCCCGAAGGTCCGCAGGCCGCGCAGGATCACGTAAGAGAAGGTCAGGAGCGTGCCGGCCATAACCGACTGGTTGATGGGCAAGCCCCACTCCGCGGTCTTCCACGGATGGCTGATCAGGACATCGGCGAAATTCTTCGGCGTGGCACCGGGTGCGCCAGCTTCCGGATCCATGAGGATCAGGTGGCGGACAGCGGCGTGCATCAGGCGCACCTTCTGGGCGGCGCGAATGCCCTTGCCCCCCGGCTGGAGACCACCCCCCGACATGACGTCGATGACCATCTGTGTCGTCTCCACCAGCCGGCGGGTGACGTGCTGTTCGAGCTTCTGGGTGAGCCACAGCACCTTGGCGGCGTCGCCGGCGGAGTAGCAGGCCGGCAGGCTGGCGCAGCCCAGCAGCGAAAAGGCGATGAGCCCGTAGTCTCGAAAGAGCTCTTCGCCCTGTTTGATCTGTTTGGGGTCCGCCCAGTCCGGGAGGGCCGCGCTCTGTTCCAGGTAGTCACGGACCACGGGCGGCAGATCAGCCGGCGTCATCTGGTCGTTGCGGATCAGGTTGGACAGTAAGCGGTTGACGGCATCAACTTCGCCTTGCTCGAACAGGGTCTGCACGGTGTGGTCGGCCAGCGGGTCGCCGGCCTGGCGCATGTCGGCCATGAACGCGTCGGTCAATCTCTGTTGGGCCATTGTTCTTCCTTTCATATTATAAGCCCCTGCCGCAGTCGAGCCAGGCTGTCCGCAGCGCGCAGTTCGAGGCTTTTGGCATCCTGCCGGTGGGCGACGTCGAGCGCATGTCGGTAACAGGCTTCGGCCTCCGCCTGATTGGCCGCAGATTGGGCCAGCAGCAGATCGCCTTTCAGCCGGTAGATCTCGGCCTCCGCCCAGCGTTCGCCGCTCTCCTCCAGCGTCCGGATCGCCTCGGCGATCAGCGTGAGCGCGTCCTCGACCTGGCCGGCCATGCCACTGGCTTCGGCCAGCATGGCGACAAAGTAGGGGCGTCCGATGCCAGCGCCCATGGCCTGGCCGGCGGCGAGGGCCTGATCCAACTCCGCGATCCCATGTTCTACTTCCCCCAGCGCCGCTAGCGCCCAGCCGTGCTGGATGGTCGAGTACGCGACCCAGAAGGGGAAGCCGTGTTGGCTGGAAATGGCGATAGACGCCTCGGCCCGCGCCCGGCTCGCTTCCGCATCCCGCAGCATCTGATGCACCCAGGAGGCGCAGTACAGCGCATAGCCCTGGCTGAACGGGTGGTCAAGCTTCTGCGCCAGGTCCACAGCCTCCTGGCTGCGCTCGACGGCCTGATCGGGATCCCCCAGCAGCCACAGCGCGGCCGCCGACCAGGATTGGGCTGTGACGCCGGGGTCCTGACCGTACAGGATCGCCAGCGCGCGGTGTTGCGCGGGATCGTACACCTCCGCGACCTGCTCGAAGTGTGCCTGAGCCTCTCGCAACTCACCCAGCAGAAACAGCGTGTTGCCCAGGGCGAAGTGGGCACCTGTGAGCAGCACCGGGTCGCCGGCCTGCCCGGCCAGTTGCACCAACTGCTCACCGATCTGGCGGGCCGCTGCGTACTGGGACCGCACCTCGTAGAAGGCCCACAGCCCCCACAACACCGGGAAGAGCTGTGGCGTCTCGCCCAACTGCTGGCAAATCTCTCGCGCTCGCGTGTAGGCGCGTTCCACTTCCGGCGCGGCATAGCCTCGGGTGGCGATCAGGGCCAGCCCGAGCATGGTCTGGAGAAGTAGCTCCTGCTGGCTACGCTCCGGCGATGGCGGCAGCGTCTCCAGCAAGGCCAGCCCCTGGGTGAAGTGGCCGATAGCTTCCTGATAGGCCGACAGCCGCAGCGCCCGATTGCCGGCCTGGTAGAGGTAGTGTACCGCTTTCTCCGCGATTCCCGCTTCCTGGAAGTGGCGTGCCAACTGCACGGACACCTCCTCCGTCTGATCAGCGTACAGCTCTTCCAGGACGTTCCCGATGTCCTCGTGCAGATAGGCGCGCTCCACCTCGTCCAGGCTGTTGTAGAGGTACTTTTGAAACAGATTGTGCCGGAATCGGTACAGGGACAGACGTTGACGCCCCAGACGCTGGATGCCCTGGGCCCCCACCAGACGATGTCGCTTCTCCAGCTCGCCGCTCAACTGCCGCACAAGCCCTCGCTCATCCAGCGTCTGGGCACGGGCGACCGCTTCGGCGATGAAATCCTCGCCCTCCACACTGGCGACGGTCAGGGTTTCGCGCAGTTCGGACTCCAGCCGGCCAATGCGCTCCTCGATCACCCCTTCCACCCGAGCCGGTAGCGCACCCCAGTCCAGCGCCGGCCCCGCCATCCATTGTCCCTGCCCATTCTGGACCAGGTCCCCTCGTTCCTGCATGTCGCGCAGCAGCTCGACAGTGAACAGCGAGTGGCCTCGGGTGTGCCGGTACAGCGCCGAGCGGAAGTCATCGTCCAGTCGGTTGGGCTCAGCATCCAGCAGGGCATCGACGAACAGCCGGCCGTTGCTTCCCTCTTCCCGACCGACCTCGATCTGGATGTCCCCGTAGTAGCGCTTCAGCTCGTT
>JBHHXF010000516.1:0-3205 GCA_046756905.1 Anaerolineae bacterium
ATCTCCGCTCAGGTTCACACTGAGGGCCGCGTGTGGCTTCGTTACGAGGTGGTTCAAGTGAGACCCTAAAGGTTTCCGAAACCTTTAGGGTCTGATGAGCCTATAAGGTAGTTTCGGACAATGTTTCCTGAAGAAATCCTCATCCGTGGTGCCAAGGAACATAACCTGAAGAACATCGACGTGCGGCTGCCGCGCTTCAAGTTGGTGGTGATCACCGGGGTTTCTGGCAGCGGCAAGTCCTCGCTGGCCTTCGACACCCTCTACGCCGAGGGCCAGCGCCGCTACGTCGAATCGCTGTCTGCGTACGCCCGCCAGTTCATCGGGCAGATGGACAAGCCGAAGGTGGACTTCATCGGCGGCCTCAGCCCGGCCATTGCCATCGAGCAGAAGGCGGTCAGCAAGAACCCGCGCTCGACGGTGGGCACGGTGACGGAGATCTACGACTATCTGCGGGTGCTCTTCGCCCGCGTGGGCACGCCCCACTGCCCGCAGTGTGGCCGCGAGGTGCGCCCCCAGTCAGCGCAGGAGATCGTGGAGCAGGTGGCGGCGCTGCCGGCCAACACCCGCTTCCAGATTCTGGCCCCCCTGGCCCGCAACCGCAAGGGCACATTCCAGGACACGTTCGCCCAGGCCCGCGCCGATGGCTTCGCCCGCGTGCGCGTCGATGGCGAAGTCCGACGGCTGGATGAGACAATCGATCTTGACAAGAACAAGAAGCACAACATCGAGCTGGTCGTAGACCGCCTTGTCGCTCCCGACAACCAGCCCTTCGACAACCTCAGGACGCCGCCAACCAGCCCTTCGACAGGCTCAGGACGCCGCCAACCAGCCCTTCGACAGGCTCAGGACGCCGCCAACCAGCCATCCAGCCAACTCGCCACCCAGCCACCTAGCCATCCAGCCACCTACCTCACCCGCCTGACAGACTCCATCGAAACCGCCCTGCGCGCCGGCGACGGCCTGGTCATCATCGACCGGGGTGACGGCGGCGACTGGCTCCTCTCGGAGCAGAACGCCTGCCCCGACTGCGGTCTGAGCTTCCCCGAACTCACGCCGGCCATGTTCAGCTTCAACTCACCCCTGGGCATGTGCCCTGACTGCAACGGCCTGGGCACAAAGGTCGAATTCGACCCTGACCGGTTCGTCGATCCAGATAAGAGCCTGCACGACGGCGGCGTTCGGACCTGGGGGGAGCTGCGCAAGAAGAAGTCCAGCGGCACGTACCAGGCGGCCAGGCAGATCGTGGAGTACTTCGATCACGACCTGGACACGCCCTGGCGAGCGTTGTCCGAGGATTGCCGGCAAGCCATCCTCTACGGCGGCATCACAGTGACATGGCAATCCGCGAGCGACCGAGGCTCCTGGCAGGGGGAGTGGGAGACCGAGGGCGTGGTCAATGTCACCCGCCGGCGCTACCGCCAGACCAAGTCCGAAATGATGCGCCGCTGGTACACCAGCTTCATGAGCCAGCAAACCTGTCCCGTCTGTAACGGGCAACGCCTGCGCCCCGAAAGCGCAGCGGTGACCGTCGGCGGCAGGACCATCAACGAGGTAACAGCCCTGAGCATCGGCGACGCGCTTCGGTGGGTGGAAGATCTGTGGCCGGCTATTTCAGCGGAGCAGATGGAGATCGGCGAGGAAGTGCTGAAGGAGATTCGCGAACGCCTCCAGTTCTTGATGAATGTCGGACTGCACTACCTGACACTGGATCGCCCCGCTCCAACCCTCTCCGGCGGCGAAGGCCAGCGTATTCGGCTGGCCAGCCAGATCGGCTGCGGGCTGGTGGGAGTGCTCTACGTCCTGGACGAGCCCAGCATCGGCCTGCACGCGCGCGACAACCGCCGACTGCTGGACACGCTGGAGCGCCTGCGCGACATGGGCAACACCGTCGTCGTGGTGGAGCACGATGAGGAGACGATGCGCACCGCCGACTGGATCGTGGACCTGGGGCCAGGGGCTGGCGTCAAGGGCGGTTGGGTGGTGGCCGCCGGCCCACCGCAGGCGATCATCGACCACCTGGAATCGCTCACCGGCAAGTATCTGCGTGGCGATCTTCAAGTGACCTCGCCGAACGGGCCGCGGCGTCCAGCCAACGGCAAGTGGCTCACAGTCATCGGCGCGCGGCAGAACAACCTGAAGGATCTTGAGGTGCGTTTCCCGTTGGGGCTGTTTACATGCGTCACAGGCGTCTCAGGCAGCGGCAAGTCGTCGCTGGTGGCGCAGACGGTGCATCCGGCGTTGGCTGCAGTTCTGCACAATGCCCAGGGGAAGGCCGGCGACCACGACCGCATCGAAGGGCTGGTGCACGTGGACAAGGTGATCAGCATCACCCAGGACCCCATCGGGCGGACGCCGCGCTCGAATCCGGCGACCTACGTCAAGGTGTTGGGCCACATCCGCGAGCTGTTCGCCCTGACGCCGGAGGCCAAGACGCGCGGCTACAGGAAAGGACGCTTCAGCTTCAACGTCAAAGGCGGTCGCTGCGAGGCGTGCAAAGGCCATGGCAAGAAGAAAATCGAGATGCACTTCCTGCCCGATGTGTGGGTGACGTGCAATGTGTGTAAAGGCACGCAGTTCAACCAGGAGACGCTGCAGATCAGATACAAGGGCAAGAGCATCGCCGGCGTGCTGGACATGGATGTGGAGGAGGCACTGGAATTCTTCGCCAACGTGCCCAAGGTGCAGCGCATCTTGCAGACGCTGTCCGACGTGGGGCTGGGCTACGTGAAGCTGGGCCAGAGCGCCACCACGCTTTCGGGCGGTGAAGCGCAGCGGGTGAAGCTGGCCAAGGAGTTAGCCCGCGTGTCTACGGGCGACACCGTCTACATCCTGGACGAGCCGACCACCGGCTTGCACTTCGCCGACATCCAGCGGTTGCTGGATGTGCTCCACCGCCTGACGGATGCCGGCAACACCGTGATCGTCATCGAGCACAACCTGGAGGTGATCAAGACGGCCGACTGGATCGTGGACCTGGGGCCGGAGGGTGGGGAGGCCGGCGGTTACATCGTCGCCCAGGGGACACCGGAGGAGGTGGCGCAGGTGGCGAAGAGTTACACGGGGCAGTCTTTGCAGAAGGTAGTATCTTGAGGAGTGGTTCCCAAACCTGTGATAGGTGTATGCACTATGTGGGAGTTTGCCCCAGGTGAGCTCGAAGAGCGGCGAAAGCAGTAGCCAGGAGTGGAGCGACAGCGCAACTCCTGGC
>JBHHXF010000517.1:0-3204 GCA_046756905.1 Anaerolineae bacterium
GTGACTTGATCCCAACTTCGACTTCCTGCAACATTGGTTCCACCACCCACCAGTCTGCTAGGGGCAGGGCACAAACAAGCAGGGATTACGCTTGGCGCCGTTCTGAATGATCTCAAAGTGCAGATGGGGGCCGGTCGCCCACCCACCAGAACCGTACGTGCTGCCCACACCACCAATCAATTGACCCCGCTTCACAGATTCTCCGAGATCCGGTTCGTACCAACTTAGATGCGCGTAGAGCGTGCGGAACCCATTGCCGTGGTCGATCTCGACGGCGAAGCCGTAGCCCCAGGGATGCCAGCCGGCAAATGAGACATAGCCGGCATCGGCGGCATATACGGGCGCTCCCTTGGGCGCTCCGATGTCGGTGGCAGGATGCCCTGGCCCGAACCCGTGGGTCAGCATGCCGCTTAAGGGCATGACGAAAGAGCCTCCGCCCTTCAATGCACCCGGCGGCGCACTGGTCAGGCTGACAGTCCGCCGCGGCGGAATCGGCTTGACGCCGCCGGGCACCATGATCTTTTGACCCGCCACCGGTTGCTCGCCCTCGCTAAGACCATTGGGCGCGTAGTTTACAATGGCTTCGATTGTGGTTCGGTAGCGTTGGGCCAGGCCGGCCAGCGTGTCCCCCCGGCGCACGGTGTAGATCAGACCATCAATTGGCGGTATGGTGAGCTCCTCACCGACCGACAACATATCCGGGCTGGGGAGATCGTTGTTGGCCCACAGCGTATCTTGGGTTATGTTAAATTTTGCTGCGATACCCCACAACGTGTCGCCATATCGCACCGAGTAGGTGACGACATCGGCACGTTCGACCGGCCGCAATGAGCCTTCGGGATCAATGCCGCGCGTGACGAAGCCGGCATCGACAAACATCGAGCCGCCGCGTCCGAGAACAGCCGGCTCTTCACTGGTGTCGGGAGTGTCGACCGTGCGGGGTGGAATATGGCGTTCCATGAAGCCACGCTCATTGTCTATATCGCCGACTGGGGAGCGAGGGACAAACAACAACACCCGCTGGTCGAAGGCTCGCGGGGGCAATGCAGAGGCAGCCGGCCACCGCGTCCTGGAGAACCGGCCAATCATCAGCGCCGATGCTAACAACGCTACGATTACGATGTGCGAAACCAGACGTGCAGGCAGCACATCGCCCTTTGCTGGCTGTATCAAAACTGACCCGATAGCCGAAGAGCTTTTGGAGGAGGGACCATTCTGTCGGTCGATTCGTCCAACGAGTGACAGGGTCACCTCTGTTGGTTCAGTGTCCTCCGGCTTTTGAAACCATTCTACGGCATCACCAGTCTCCGCTGGGAGCACCGTAGGCCGAGATCCACCCCCCTCGACGTCAGCGCTCAAGAAGCCCTCCTTGCTGTAGCGACGTTACCGGCCTGAACCTGTGCATGGCCGGCTTCTTGGACTTCGGCAGGGTATATGATGAAGAATAATGGGCCACCTGTCTCGGTAATGCATCGAAGGCATTAGGGTAAAAGTGACACTGGTGCTCGCGATGGATTGTCAAACCTGTGATGAGCGTGGCCGAACCATCCCTCGCCTGGTAAACCTGCCAACTACAGAATATCTTGGTGGAGCGTATCCAGAAACTCCTGATTGGATTTCGTTCGCGCCAATCGCTGGACTATTGCCTCAGTCGCTTCGACGCCGCCGCCAATGGCATCGATCATCCGCCGCAGGAGCCACACCTTCTGGAGATCATCCGGGTCCAGCAGCAATTCTTCACGGCGCGTGCTGGAGCGCTCGATGTCGATGGCCGGGAAGATGCGTCGCTCTTGCAGTCGCCGGCTAAGGTGCAACTCCATGTTGCCGGTACCCTTAAATTCCTCGTAGATTACATCGTCCATACGGCTGCCGGTATCGACCAGACAGGTTGCGATGATAGTCAGGCTACCGCCTTCTTCCACATTGCGGGCGGCGCCGAAGAAGTGCTTGGGCGGATATAGAGCCGCCGGATCCAGGCCGCCAGAAAGGGTACGCCCGCTCGGCGGAACTGTCAAGTTGTACGCACGAGCCAATCGCGTAATTGAGTCGGCCAGAATTACAACGTCTCGACCCGCCTCAACCAAACGCTTCGCCCGGGCCAGGCTCATTTCCGCAACACGGACGTGATCTTGAACCGGCGCGTCGAAAGTGGCGCTATACACTTCGGCCGCCACGGAGCGATCCATGTCAGTGACCTCTTCTGGGCGCTCGCCGATGAGGACGACCATCATGTGTACGTCATCATAATTGGCCGTAATGCCATTGGCGATCTGTTTCAGGATTGTGGTTTTGCCGGCCTTGGGCGGTGATACAATGAGACCCCGCTGCCCGCGCCCAATTGGAGCTAACAGGTTGATCAGGCGCGTGGCTAGGATGTTGGAAGTCGTTTCAATGCTGAGGATCTCATCGGGGAAGATAGGGGTAAGGCGTTTGAAATGGGGCCGACGTTTGGCCTGCTCCGGGTCCAGGCCATTCACTGCCTCGACCCGGAGTAATCCGTAGTACTTCTCGGTCTCCTTCGGCGGCCGCACCTGGCCAATTACCATATCGCCTGTCCGCAGCCCAAAACGGCGGATTTGCGACTGGGAGATGTACACGTCATCAGCGCCTGGCAGCAGATGGTCTGAGCGTAAGAATCCTATGCCGTCCTGGATGATGTCGAGCACGCCTCCGCCAAATATGAGGCCCTGTTCTTCGGCTTTGTGGCGGAGAAGCCGCAGTATTAAGTCTGTTTTTTTGAGCCGACTAAAGCCGGATACGCCCATGTCTCGAGCCAAATCTTGAAGCTGATCCAGGGTTCTTGACTCTAGTTCGCCAATATCCATGTCTAGCACCATACTCAACTAACTCCTTGGTCCAGCCGTCGTCCTGCCGCGCATAGCGCAGCCCGCGGCTGTCTTGTGTTTAACCCAACCCGTACAGCAATAAGCAGGGACCTTAGTGAAGTCGCTGATCCAAACGATTGACGGTAGAGGTTTTATGGGAACAGTGTGTTGAGGAGCATTCACCTGTAGAAGAAAGAGTTCGCACGATATTATAGACAATTCCGGGGGATTTGTCAACTCTGCGCTTCAATCAAATTCATTCGCCGCAGTTACTACTCAGCCGCTTGGCGCCTGGCGAATGAATTCGCGGCAACCCTTCGACACGCCCCCTTCGACTGGCTCAGGACGGGGCTTCGATAAACTCAGGACGAGGCTCAGG
>JBHHXF010000518.1:0-3204 GCA_046756905.1 Anaerolineae bacterium
CGTCTTAGACAACAATCGGATCTCCTCTTTACGGCCAGACGACTCATAGTTGACACCTTCAACCTCTGGCTAGCGCCCCCTCTCTGGCCAACCCAGGAAGTCTATGAGCTCGGTGGTCAGCATTCGGCACAATCACCCAGTGCACGTGGCACGTGTTGTCCAATGTGGTAGCACTCTTTTGTTTGTTTCAGCCCACGGCACAAGTCAAAGGCGAATCATGCAGCTATTATCGCATATTCTGGGGGGCCACGATCGGTCTTCGCTGCTTGTCGGGCTTTTCCTGGGTGGCCTCTGCGCCCTTGCTGTCTGGCAGGCCATCGAGTGGCTGCAGCGGACACGAGACATGGTCATAGATCGACCGGCAGCGGCTCGAAAAAAGGTTGAGAAAAAGAAGGGCGAAATCCAGGAAATCCAGCAGGAAGCTCAGGAGGTGCGTCGCATTGGATGCAGCACTGGCGTTGGAAGAGTGGTGTTCTATATTGTCGTAGCTTTGGGCGCTGCATGGTGCATAATTAAAGCCTGGCAAACGGGCATTCCGTGAGGCCTTGGATTAGACAGCTTTTCCACCTACCTGCATTCTTGAAATCGGGTACATGGCGAAGACCGTATCGCCGGCGACTTCCACACAGACAACCATGAGGAGGAAACTGATGAACACGATTCGAAAACGAAGCATCATTGTTGTACTTGCAGCGGTCACTGTGCTCGTGCTAATCACGTGGGCGGCCGCCGGCCCCGTGCGCGCTTCCCTGGGCAACACTGGCGTGCCGGTGCGCTGCACCGAGCAACCAGGGGCCTCTATCCCACCGGCGGAATCCCGCTTCCTCACCTGCACCGCCGCCGATGGAACATCGTTTGTCGATGGCCAGCGAGTACCCAACGGCCGATACCTGCTGGTGACGGATATCCTGGTTACCCCAGATGGCGGCACCGACACGGCCGCTCTGACCGACGTGACCCTGTATGATGCCTACAGCACAAACAGCCGGGCCTACTCCCTGCGCCTGCGAGGCACTACAACGGCCTCCTACGACTACCATTTCACTTCGCCCTACATGGTCCTGCCGGCCGGCCATCGACTGGAAGCCAGCACTGCCTGGTTTGCCGACAAGTGGGTGTTTGTGCGCGTGTCCGGCCTGCTGGTGACCAATGTGAACTATCTGCCGCTGGTGAACCGACGTCAGTGACGTGACCGGGCCGATGGCCCTCATCTCGCACAAGGGCGTCAAGTCCCGACGATGGCGTCGGACATCAGTCTAACCGGTACGGTTCACACTGGCCGCTCTGTGGTAGGTCGCCTGGGTGGATACTAGATATTGTGGTGGTTTCCGGATTCAACCACTATATGTAGCGTCTTACGAAACTTGCCGAAGTTCGGTAATATAAACATAACTGGTAGATGACAAGTCTTGGAGGGATGACAAATGACGAGGCTACCTGGACTCATCGTGGGTATCGCAATTCTTGGCTTGCTGCTCTCAGCATGTACCGGCCCATCCCCGGTCAAGATCGACGAAAGCGCCAATGGCACGTCGGTCAACCTGGAAGCCGGCCAGACCCTCATCGTGACTCTCAAATCCAACCCGACCACCGGCTACGACTGGCAGGTGGACGAGATGGATGAGGGCGTCGTCAAGTTGGTTACGCAAGAATTCAAGCCGGCGTCCGACCCGGACCGGCTGGGCGCACCTGGCCAGACAGAGTTCCAGTTCCAGGCGGTGGGAGCCGGAACCACCAGCCTGCGCCTGATCTATGTGCGATCGTGGGAGACAGATGTCGAGCCCCAGGACACCTTCGAGATCACCATCACAGTCCAATAGGTTCCTGCAGGTGCAGCCTTGCATTGCCAGTCTTGGCAGCCAGACCGTGCTGAAGGTGGCTGTACTGACTCACCGTAGACGAGGAGAGTGAGTGATGGGAAACATCGGCAACATCATACGTGAGCTGTTTCTGATTGACTTGCTTACTCAGCTTTTCGGTGGCGTGCTTCGCCTGGTGGTGATCATCGTCGTCGTGATCGTGATTGTGTCACTGATGGGTGGTCGCTGCTTTGGCCCTGTTTGCATTCCAGACATCGTTGATCTGCGAGACCTGTTCGGGGGTGTGCTCCCGGCTATCAGTCAAGGCGCCGAGGGCGAGCCGGAATGCCCGCAATTCGAAAATGCTTTCCCGCAACTCCTGCCCGACACGTGGTCATTGCGCCACGTTGAATCCATAAACATCGACGGAGACAGCGAGAAAGAGTGTCTGGCGGTCTACCAGTACAACGCCGGCAACGGCCCATACGGCGGTCCACTGGGCGGCGTCGTCTATGACCCCCAGCCCGATCGAGACCCCAGCAATATCGCAACACCTATTCCCTATCGGCCGGCGGCCTACGTGCCCTACCACCTGCTCCCTCGTGAAGACGGCAAGGGGTTCCTCAGCGAGCGCACCGGCGACTGGTCCCAGATGATCCAGGTGTTCGACGCCGACGGCGACACTTACGATGAGCTGGTTTTCCAGGGCTACTCAGGCTACGGCTTTCCCACCTACCTATCCATCTTCGAGTGGGTGAACAAGCAAGCGGGCTACCGCCTGATGACCAGCCCGCTGGCCGGCGAAACGGTCGGCGGGCCGCTGTGGGGCGATGCCGGCACCGACATCAAACGCGAAACGCGCACGGACGACGAAGGGAATGAGACCGAGAGCGGGCCAATTGAGAGGGTCCTAGTCAAGACACGTCCAGCGCAACCATTCTGGTATTTCCGCAGCCAGCTTTGTTATGCTACAATCTATCGTTGGAACGACGCCAGGACAAGCCTGGTGCAAGAAGACTACTACCTGACCTTCTGTTTTGGTCGGCCCAACGGCGTAGCAACTCGTCAGGATGAGTACTTCCTGTGGCACCCCGAGGAGGCCCTGCTGGCCTGGTACGAAGATGGAGAGGTACGTGAAATCAGTATCCCGCCGCACCCGGCCGGCAACACGCTGGAGGCTACGGTCACGCTGCGTCAGGGCAGCCAACAGCGATGGCTGGCCACCTGGAAGCTGCGTGAGAACACCGACGGTAAGGTTGCCAACATGACTTTCTGGTATCTGGAAATGGTGGGGGCTCCCTATGATCCGTGATCCGTGATACGGGATACGAGATACGGGATACGGGATACGTGTCGATGGTCTTCTCACGCATCCCGTAATCCGTATCGTGCATCCCGCATCCCG
>JBHHXF010000519.1:0-3195 GCA_046756905.1 Anaerolineae bacterium
TCTCTCCGAGCTTCATCGTTGACGGCAAGCCGCCACAGGCCGACATCCTTTCCCCCGCCACCGAATCCGTCTTTCGTGAGCGCGACCGGGTCGTGCTGCGGGGCACGGGGTGGGACCTGGAGGACGGGCTCCTGGCTCCCGAGAGCCTGTTGTGGTCGTCGCACCAGGATGGGCCGCTGGGCACTGGCCGCCGGCTGGACGTGTCCACACTGACGCCCGGCGTGCACGAGATCACGCTCCAGGCCGAGGACAGCGATGGCCAGGTTGGTACTGCCACCGTCGTCATCGAGGTCGAAGCACGACTCAACACCCAGCCGGCATCTGACGCCGGGCCCGATCAGGCCGTGGACGCCGGCCGAGCCGTGACTCTGGATGGCGCCCGATCCAGCGATCCCGACGGCGATCCGCTGGCCTACCAATGGTTGATTGTGAGCCAGCCTCCGGGCAGCAACCCGGTGCTCACCAACCCCGACACCGCGCAGCCAGGCTTCTTCGTCGATCTCGAAGGGGACTACGGGGTCGAGCTGACTGTACA
Source organism: Anaerolineae bacterium (assembly GCA_046756905.1). GTDB lineage: Bacteria > Chloroflexota > Anaerolineae > Epilineales > JAANWY01 > JBHHTZ01. The sequence goes on from JBHHXF010000519.1 coordinate 536, forward strand.
CGATGGACAGGTGGGCAGCCTGCCCGACACGGTCTTCATCCACGCCGGCAGTTCGGTATCGGTCTCGCCGGTACAAAGCACGTTGACGGTTTCCGGCACGGTTGTCGTGGAGCTTCGGATCGACAGTGTGGAGAATCTCTACGGCGCCCAGGTGGAACTTACTTTTGATCCCACGCGGATGGAGGTCGTCGATTCCTACGGTTCCATCCCTGGTGTCCAGATCGAGCAAGGTGACTTCCCCACCCCCGACGTTGTCATCCGAAATCAGGTTGATAACGTGGCCGGCACGGTGCAGTACGCCGTCAGCCTCCGGGGTGCGAGGGGCGGTGTGGGCGGAAGCGGCGTGCTGGCGCGCATCGTTTTCCATGGTCTGCGGGAAGGCGTCAGCCAGGTGCGCCTCACCCGGTCCGTGCTCTCGGACCCCATGTCCCGGTTCATTGGGCACACCGCCCACGACGGAAGGGTGGAGGTTCAGGAGGAGACGGGCCGGGTCAGCCGTCTCTTCTTGCCGTTGGTGCTCAAGAATTCTGAATACCGAACGCCGTTATTGGCGCCGGGGCTTGTCCTTGGGCTCCGGCACAACATGAATCAGGAACGTGAATCTCAAGACAGATTCATGGTCTTCTTTTCAGCGCCCGAAAGTACACCGGTGCGCAGAATGGACGGCGGAGACCTGGAAGCCCCGAATCACAGAGGGTACGAATGGTGGATGGTTGAAGACCAACCGGCCTCAACCCCCGCTTTCTGGAAACTCCCACCCGGGATCGTGCTTGGCTTGAAGCACTCGATAAATCAGGCCGGCCAAGACATAACCGTGTTCGGCCACGATCCGTATTCCGGCCCTGATTCTCTCCCTGGCTTTCGCAAACAGGCCGGCGGAGATCTGGGCGCGCCGAGCGGCCACGGCTACTATTGGTACGAATCTACCGGCGAAGGCTTCTCCGACTGGAGTATCGTTGACCAACTGCCTCGCTGGGCCGTCCTGGGCCTGAAACACTCCTCGAACCAAGCAAGCAAGAGCTTCTCATGGATGGGCCAGGTCTATGATCCGGCAGATCCGACCATCGCCCCACCGCCGGGGTTCGAGAGGGTCGTTGGCGGTGACAGAGATGGCACCACAGGAGAGGGCTACTACTGGTACGAGAAGGTGACAGGCCCCGAGGTCGTTGCCAGGCCCGATTTGACCGTTAAGCTCGAGCGCAGTCTGTTCCTGGGCCAGTCGGACAACCCCGACCAGGACCGTGATCACGACTTTCTCATCGACCGTCTGGAGTACGCTCTTGCCAACGCATTTCGGCCCTACCTGATATTCGACGGCGACGAGATCGCTCGCTGGACCTTTGACGACAAGCCGGACGAACCGGTCACTCTCTTTCAAGTCCGGCCTGTTGGTTGTATCCGGCCAGGCGGTGGATCAACTCACATGGTTAGAATCAAGTGGGTGTTTCTCTTCGAGAGAGATGGGGGGTACGGTCCCGAGGCCGGCCTGGGATGCACCAATGACCACTGGGGGGACAATGACGATGCGTTCTACGAGTTAGAGTCGGCTGATGGGGGCACAACCTGGGCGCTCTTGAAGGCCGGCCTGTCCTTCAAAGGCCTCGAGTGGCCGGCGAACTCGCGGATGGAAGTGTACGACCTCACCCATCCCATCATTTACATATCGGCCAGCAAGCATCACGAGTATTTCACCCGGGACAACGACCACTTCGGCTCCCTGTACAGCTCCTGGACGTGTGACGAGGATGTCAACGGACAGGGCGACAGCTTCTTAGTGGATATTCGTTGGTTGGGGGTGCTGGGCAACAACGTCGGCGAACCTGATACTCATCCGTCTCCACCTTTTGTAGACGACCTCAGCGCCTACTATCCGGGCTACTTCGCCTGGCAGGGTGACAGTTTCTACGGCGTCGGGGCCATCAGGCACAAGTGGATGGACCACACATACGGAGCTTGTCGATAATCAACCCAACTACCCTTGCGAAGGTTACGCGAAAGATAACTACCCAGGTAGCGGGTCTGGATTGTCAAATCCCGCTTCGACGCGTGTCATTGCGAGCAGCCTGATGCTTTTCCAGGCTGCGAAGCAATCTCCACAGTGCGGCTGGAGATTGCTTCCCTTCGACAAGCTCAGGACAGGCGGCGGAAAAGCGCCGCCTCGCAATGACAGGCTGGGTAGTTACCGCGAAAGCTTCGCTGATGGGGTCCGCTCGGTGAGCAAATCTCCGGGCTTTGATCGACGCGTGTCAAACCTGCGCAACCAGACAGGAGATTGAGATCATGAGACGAAAGTACAGATGGCTTATCCTGGTAGCAGCGACAATCAGTCTGCTGGGCGTACTGGGTTCGGGCGCTGGCTCCCCCACCGGGGCAGCGACTCGTGCCAACCCCGGCTACTCAAGCCTGGCCGATGCCCCGATGCTGCCGCGCGACTTCACGCTCCCCACCCCGCTGTTCGCTCCCGACAGCGCCTGGAACCAGACCGCCACCGGTGCGGCGGTCCTGCCCGAAAGCGACCAACAAATCCTTGTCACCTACCGCGTGCTGCACGGCGACACCACGTCGCTCTATCCACCTGGGCCGGCGGACTGGTTCCCGGTGATGTGGGTGAACTTCGATGAGTACACTATGCCCATCTTCCGTGCCGGCTCGGGCCAGCA
>JBHHXF010000520.1:0-3193 GCA_046756905.1 Anaerolineae bacterium
AATGTGCCACTGTCAAGTTACTGATGACTGATCACTGATTACTGATCACCGATCACTTGAATCTGCGCGACGACCGTGTGCATCTGGGATGTGCCCTCTGGGAAGGTGCCGCCCAGGATGCGGAAGGACGGTCGCTCTTGCGTCACTCCCTCCCCATCCGTGGCTCTGGCCCAGATCGTCGTCTTGCCATTGATGGCCGGCACGTCCCAATCATACCGCCAGTGTACCCACGCAAAATCTGATGACCCCCGTTGCAGCGCTGCCTCGTGCCACGTCGTCCCGTCATCCGTGCTGACCTGAACCTGATCCACCCCCGATCGGCCGGCAAACGCGACGCCGCCCACGGTGAACGCAGCATCTGCAATCCGCTGTCCGTCCTTGGGCACGTCGATGCGGGAGTTGACCTTGATGAAGGCTTCATTCGACCAGCCCTGTTTCTCCCAGTACCCCTTTTCCTGACCATCGATCACTTCCAACTGAGTAATCCACTTGGGCTGCTTCTGGCCATACCGACCCGGTATGAGAATCCGAAGCGGATAACCATGCGCCCTCGGCAACTGCTGCCCGTTCATCTCGTACACCAACAACACATCGTCGCGCATGAGGTCCTCAACGGGCACGCTGGTCCAGTAGTTGTCGGCCGCGCGCATGACGATCTCCTGAGCGCCGGCCTGGAGGCCGGCATACTCCAAAAGTGGCTTGAGACGAATCCCCGTCCACGTGGCATTGCCAATCAGGTCGCCTCCGACGGGATTGCTGATGCACGCCATCGTGCGCATCTCGTTGACGGTCTCACGCGCCTTGATCTCGTCCAGAGACAGCGCCACGGGGTTATCAACCAATCCGCCTATGCGAAACTTGAACGCCCGGTCTGTCACATCCGGCCCCAGTTTATTGTTGCCAAAGGTCTGGACGTAAAATGCCTCATTCGGCGTGATGAAGGGCGGCATCTTCGATGCCGGCTCAACGGTGTCCGTCGGCGCTGCAATGCCCAAGGACGTGGTTGGCGTAGTAGCCGGCACGCTGCCCCCGCGCACAGCCGGCCGTGTGGCCAAGTCCTGATCACCCGTTCCACAGGCCGCTGCCACTGAGCCGGCCACCCCCAGCACCGTCAACCGCAACATCTCCCGTCGCGTCACTCGTCGCATGTCAGCCTCCCACGCCGTTCAACAACTGTACAAATCAACAAGTATGGAAATCAATATGCGGGACCAATTCTACCATAGTCTGTCGATTTGGCGCAAACGGTGCGGAGGGAAAACGCGACCAGCCCTGGCAACATACGCTCAGCACTTGACAGTCCCCACTGTTTCTGGTATAGTGAAGTTGCTTTGACACAGTGTCGCAGACTGGAGGAGAAAGGCGGTGTTTGCGGTGCCCGAAGAGAGGATCGTCACGTCCTTCCGTCCTGCCGGCAAAGGGCTGGGCAAGTTATTCGGCGAACTAGAAGCCAAGGCTATGGACATCATCTGGGAGGAAGATGAGGCCACGGCGCGGGTGGTATTCGAAAGACTGCGGGACCAAGGCCGGCGTCTTTCCTACTCCACCATCAAGACCATTCTGGAACGCCTGGTGGAGAAGGGTGTCCTGGAGAAAGAAATGCAAGCCAGGGCCTACATGTATCGACCGAGGCTCAGCCGCGAGGAGTTTACGCGTTCGGCCGTCAGTCAGATCATTGACAGCCTGCTGACGAGCTTTGCCGACCCGGTGGTGACGTGCTTTGTGGATCAGCTTAGCAGCGCTCATCCTGAACGGGTGGCAGAGCTGCTGGAGATGATCGATGAAGCCGGCGAAGCCGCGTCGCAGCAACTGGACTCCAGAGACGAGAGGTGAAATGCCATGGAGCCTGCTGTGGCTGCGTACGAAGCGTATCATTTTCACCTGCTGTACGACGCCGTGCTCTCCGCCGTCGGTTTTGTGGTGGTGCTGGCGGTGTGCCGGGGAGTGGCTCTGCACGATCCCCAACTGCGCGTCAGGCTCTTCGCTCTAGTGATTGGGCTGCCAGTCCTCGGTGAACTCATCGCCTATGCCACCTACCGGGTGCGACCAGCCCCCCACACGTCCCTCGGGCAGGCCATTTTCCGTTTCCACGAAGAATGCGGATTCTGCGCGCTCTGGGACGAGCCGCAGATTCTGGGCTCACAACCCCGTTGGGTGTTGTCCGCGATGCTGCTGGTTGTCCTTTTCTCCTTTGCCAAGAACGGGCTGGGAACCTTCATCTTGGGACGCCTCACCGCCACGTACCCCCCGTTCCCCATTGACTACCATTCAGGGTTCCGTCGTCGTCTTCTCGCTGTTACCAGCAGGTGCGGGGCTCCCGTACCCCGGATTGCCGTTTCCCCCCATGCGGTGCCGCTGGCTCTGAGTTTCGGCATTCATCAGCCGACAATCATCATCTCCCAAGGGATGCTGGCGGAGTTCAGCCGGGCGGAGATGGAGACCGTGCTGGCGCACGAGCTGGCTCACACCATCCGCCGGGACAACCTATGGAACTGGCTCCTGACGCTGCTTCGCGATGCGCTTTTCTTTCTGCCGACGAGCCACCTGGCCTGGCGGCAAATGGTGGTCAGCCAGGAGGAGGCGTGCGACGACTTGACCATCACGTGGACAGAGCGGCCGCTGGATCTGGCCAGGTCGCTGGTCAAAGCGTGGCAGTATCCCCGCCCCCGTGACCTGGTGCTCCTCGCCGGGGTGTTTCTGGTCACCCCCTTCTTCCGCCGTGCGAGCGCTGTGGAAAGGCGCGTCGAGAGGATCGTCCTCACCCAGCGCAGTGCTGGCGCAATTCCTCCCCCAAACTGCACCCCACTGGTCATTGGGACTGTGGGGTTGCTCCTCCTGCTGTACGCTCTACCCATCGCCGCCGGCTCCTAGTCGCTCGGTACTTCCCGCGAGGAGTCGGTCAGGAGACCTTCGCCCATCATGCGAAAAAAGATGCGATTGTCCTGATCTTTTACACTGTGTCGCTTGACATGATGTACAGAACATGATATAATAGCCCAGGGTGCTGGTGCGACCAGTGCCCTGCTCGGTACTCAACACTGAACCAGTGTCCTGCCCCACGCTGACCGCTGACACAGCCGCTCCTATCCGGGCACGGCCATAAACAAGGGGGACAACGTTACACGAGGAGGTAGATCATGAAAACGAGGATGAGGATTGTTGTGCCCGCTTTGCTGGTGGTTCTGGCCCTGGC
>JBHHXF010000521.1:0-3172 GCA_046756905.1 Anaerolineae bacterium
TGAAGGTATGTGATCTCGGGCATGGAATTCTCCCTTCCAACGGCCAGTAGTCAGTGATCAGTAATCAGTATTCAGTGATCAGTATTCAGATTCTGGCAACTGACTACTGATCACTGATTACTGATCACTGATCACCGATCACTGTTCCCAGTAGCATGCCGCTTCGTGGTACACGCCCTTCTCCAGGTCGTTTGGATCGGGCAGGGGGCTGTGTTCGGCGAAGGACTGGGCGTCTTCCACATCGGCCGTTATCCGCTGGTCGATCTCTTGTTGGGTTGCCGGCGTGAGGATGCCGCGTTCCTGCAGCATCTGCTCGTAGCGCCGGATGGGGTCCTTTTGTTCCCATTCCTCCAACAGCTCGGGGGGCACGTACTCGGCGTTGTCGTGGGCGGCGTGGCCGCGCATACGCATGGTCTTGCATTCGATCAGGGTGGGGCCATCACCTCGGCGCGCTCGCTCCACGGCTGCCTGGGCAGCCTCGTAGACCGCCAGCACGTCGTTGCCATCCACCACCAGGCCAGGGAAGCCGTAGCCGGCGGCGCGGTCGGCGATGTCCTGGACGGCGAACTGGCGGGATGTGGGGGTGGAGTAGGCGTATTGGTTGTTCTCGGCGATGAGGACCACTGGCAGTTGGAACACGCCGGCGAAGTTCAGTGCCTCGTGCCATTTGCCCGTGCTGGTGGCCCCGTCCCCGAAGATGGTCATCGCTACGCGCGGTTCCTCCCGCAGCCAGAACGACAGCGCCACGCCCACGGTCACAGGCAGCGAGTCGGGGATCATGCTCACGAAGCCGATGATCCCCAGGCTCAGGTCCCCCAGGCCGTGCATGTTCCCGTCCCGCCCTCGGGACGGGCCAGTGACCCGACCCAAATGCTGAGCCATGATGCGCTTTGGGGTCATGCCTCGCACCAGGTAGGAACCCATGTCACGGTGCATGGGCGCCATGACATCCTGGGGACCCAGAGCGTAGGCTGTGCCGACAGAGACGGCCTCGTGGCCGCGCTGGGAGAAGGCGGCTCCCAACACCTTGCCCTGATTGTAGAGGAGCATCAGGCGGTCGTCCACAGCCCGCGTGAGCCGCATCCAGTAGTAGATGTCCAGGAGTTGGTCGTTGTCGAGTTCCACGCATGCTCCTTTCGGTTATTGCGGTCAGCCGGTACTACTCAGGCTGCCTGCGTTTCGGCAGTTGATGAAGTTTGAGAAATTACTCCAGTAACGAGCCGGCTATTGCTGTCCAGCCCCCTCCCCCAGCCCCTCCCCCGAATTCAGGGGAGGGGAGCCGCCTCTCCCCCTCTCCCAGGGTTGGGAGAGGGGGTCGGGGGGTGAGGGCCGTTGCTGCATTATTTCCTCAACTGTAACTACCCAGCCACCCTTGCGAAGGTTTCGAATAGCCTTGCCAATAGAGCGAGTCTCGGCTTGCGAGGACACTGCCGGTCCAGAATCTGCTCGTGAACCTTCGCAAGGGTTCATATGCCTGGGTAGTTACCCTCAACTTTCATAAACTGCACCAACGTTTGCGAAGTCGTCCTTCGGCGACTGGTCTTCAGCCGGCGAAGGGCGGCTTCGCGAGGGTTGCCGCGATTTCAATCGCCAGGCTGAGTAGCTACGGTAAGCCATTCGTACGTCAGGTGATGAGGTCCACCACCATCTGCGCCGCCCAGGCTGCGAGAGGCAGAAGAGTTGACGCCACGAGATTGCGGAGCATGTCAGTGGTGTATGGCCACTCCGGGGCATCCTCGATCACTTTCTGGTAGGCCAGCCACGCATTAATGGCATCCGAAAAGGCTTCCATGTCCTGCAACTGCGCCTTGTCCGTCCGTTCTTTCAATTCCTGGTACATCGCCGATAAGTTGTGGCGCACCAATTGCAGCTCCAGCTCTTTGGCATCAGCCATGACGCGATGAGTGCTCATCATGTTGAGGAAAAAGACGAGAACCGGTGTCAGAATGAGGGAGCCGTAGATCATGATCCCCTGTGGGGTGAGAACCTGTCTCGGATCTGAATAGAACATGAGCAGGCTCAACGTAGCACCAACAATGAATGCAACCGACGTGGCCAGACTCATTTGGGCGATAGGTTCGAGGGGTGTCGGGTCGAACACATTGATGGCCAGCGGTTGCCGATGCAACTCGCCAAACAGCCTGGTGTCGGCTAATGAGCCGTGGATCAGCCATCCGAGCAAACCAAACAGGAACACAGATGCGAGGAGAACCTGCACGTGGGTCCAGAAGGCCTCGCCCTGCCAGGTCCAAGGTGGGTTGATCAGGACGCCGAAGAGAGCGCCGGCGGCGAGAGCTACCCATTCACGCCGTCTTCCCTGCTGAGAGGCCTCGGTTACCAAACGATCGAAACCTCTGTCGTCCATACTCACCAGCGGGCGAAAAGCCTCGATTGCTCTGTCGGTGAATGGTGTCAGGATGCGACTGACAAACAGGGTGTACACGATCAGGACCGGGTAGCCGAGGAGTTGTAGCAGGTCTCTAAGGTCGGACAAGCCGGCCAGGTTACTATCCAGGTATGAAGCCCCAAACAAAAGCAGCACAAACGCCAGACCGATAGCGGTAATGGCGCGCGGCTGAGATAACCGGTCGATGTATCGTTCGAGCGAAGTGAGAGGCACAGTCGTCGTGGATTCGGTTGCCATGATCTTGACCGCCGCCCTTCACTTGTTCCTATCTTCCCAATCCGGAACTTCCTCCTCTACGCACCACAGGAATGTAAACACACCCGTCGGCCCAAAGTTCTTGAACCGCCCGACGAGTTCCTTGCGTCGCTGGGCGTAGGACCAGTTATCCATAGAGCGCAGAAAGGCATGAAAGGAGCCATGCTCAGCGATGATTTGCTGGAATTCCTGAGCATTCTCGATGGTCGCGGCAATCTTCCGGCCGTTGCGCACGATGCCTTCATCGCCCAGCAGCCGGTCAACATCCCGATCGTCGTAGGCCGCCACCTTGTCGATGTCGAAATCGTCGAAAGCCCGCCGGAAGTTGGGCCATTTGTTGTTAATCACTTTCCAACTGAAGCCGGCCTGGAACACGGCTTTCGTCAACTGCTCCAAGTAGCCATTGTCGTTGGCCGGCTTTCGCTGGGGTGGGATTTCGTATCCGGGCATAGATACCTCCTACGACTCCGCCGGCACGAAATACACATCCGTCGGCTTGAACTTGGACAG
>JBHHXF010000522.1:0-3172 GCA_046756905.1 Anaerolineae bacterium
GGCCATTAACCTGCCTGCTCATAGGATATAAACAGTCTCAGTAGATCCAATTTTCGAGGAGTGAGGCACGCCTACGTGCCGAACGGAGCCGCACCTGGGGGTGCTGACTCCTCAAATCTGGATCTACCGAGTCTATTGTGCGTGCCTGGGTATAGCATCTCTCCTCCGACATTACTCTCAAGAGCCGTGAAAAGTTCACTGCCGCGCGGTGATGATCTCGGAGGAAAGAAAAAAATATCCCAACTGCTCCTGCTGGATTGCCAAATCCAGGCCAGGGACCGCGAAATCAGTTGGGATTAGCCCTGTGTAATTGCTGGATCTGACAATCCGGTGGGATTGAGCTGGAGAGGGCAATAGTCAAAGTAATAGAACCGCCAGGCTACTAGGCCACAGCGTAGACCAGGACGCCGTACACTGCCATGGTCAGAATCGCATCGACTACGGCATAGACGACCCAGAAACCGAATATCGAGCTTTCAACTCTGCGGTAGGCATAGTTCCAGGCGGCGAGGAACGCCAGGCCGGCGATCAATAGGGGAACCCCCAGCCGAAACGGAGATTTTAACCACGATGGTATGACAGGCAACCAGGCGGACAGTGGCACGTATTCGAGGATGCCGGGCAGGACAGACAGCTTGATTCCCCAGAGTACACCTAAAGCCAGGACCAGGCTTACCATAGAACCGGGGCTGGTCAAGCGTTCCTCTACTCCCCGAAGCCGGCCAGCCAGGCCGAACACGATCATGGACGGCACAATCCAGGTCAGGGCAACGGGAATTAGAGCGGCTCCTGCCAGGAGTCCGAAAATAACTTCGGCCGTAAGCCGGCCGGCATCGTCGGGTGTGACTCCGCCCAGGGCTTCTCGAAGACCGGGTGTGGTGCTGGCGTAATACACTGCCCAGCCGGGCAGGTCCCCTTTCTCCAGCCAGGTAAGGTACAATCGCCCCGCGTCATCGCTGAAGATGGCCGGGTGGGTTGAGCTGGCCGGCGTGAAACTGAGCAGTTGGTAGCCGGTCGGAACGCCGGCTTGAAAGAAGACCGCGCTTACCTGCGACTGCTGCTTCTGCATCAGATAAGCCAATCGCGTGTGGATTGTAATGACCAATTCTTGTTCAGAGGTGGGATTGGCTGCCACTTCGGTGATGTAGGTGCTGCCTCCACGAAATCCTGATCCCAGAGACACACGCTCACCACTTTCAAGTTCACCCGCCGGCAGCGTCGTATACGGCAAATCATAGCGGTGCGGAACATATAATTGGCGGGCCGGCGAGACCGAGTAAGGTTGGCCCAACGGGAAGTAGACGTACTCTGTCCGGGCGGTGCCGGCATCAGGGCCACTAAAGAATATTCGCGTCCAAAAAACGTAGGCATACTGCCCGTCAATCCCCAGCCGGGGGCCCTCCAGAACGGTTGTGCCTATGGCGCGCGGTGCCGCTACCACCGTTCCCTGGCCCGGTGGATAGCTACTGTCGGGAGAGGTCGCGTAAAAGAAGGATTTATCTCCAGAACCAGATGGATACTGAGCCCAGATAGCGTGGAGCGCGCCGGCGGCGTCGTACTGCAAATCGGGTCGGGTGCCCGCAGCGTCTACCACCACCGCTTCACCACCCAGGTCTCCAGGCGGGAGGGCGTATAGCCCAGGCTCGTGGCGTGAACCGGCGTACCAGATGGTCACCGCCCCGCGGGCGTTCTGGGCCACGTCGTAGTTCCCCACGTTCGTTTTACCGGAGAGGATGCGAGGTCGACTGTGAAGTTGCCCTCCGGCGTCTACCTGGACGTTGTAGAGTTGTCGATCGCTGAGCCAAAAGATCTGAAGCGCAGTGCCATCCCAGATGATACGAGGGTGGTGGGGGCGTAGCAGTTCAATTTCATCGAATGTGCGGTCCCAGACCACGGCTGCTTTATCGTCCAGGGCAAGCAGGTGAAGGCGGGATAAGCGGTCGCCGGCGCTAATCATAAGGATGTACATGTGGCCGGCATCATCAAATGTGACGGGGACCGGGTCTCCGACTCGGGTATTGTCGAGCAGTTGAGCGCGACTCCACCCAGGAGCGTTGAGCCAGAGGCGCTGAGGTTGGCCGGCGCAGGCCGTAAGAGTCAACGTCAGGAGTAGAAACCAACCTACACTGGGGTGACATCGCCAGGATGAGGTCATGCTTTTCTCCTCCTGTGTTGCGCACAGCAATGGTGAGGCGAGACAGCCCCCCGCCTCCCTGGAGAATCTAACTCGTTTTCCGAGCTCGCTCTCTTCTTCTTCTTGACTTGCTACCGGACACTTTTGGAGCCAAGGATTCGAAATCCCTGGCTGAAACTGAGAAGCCCCCTCAGAGGCTTGGATTTCAGCCCCTGAGGGGGCTTCTCAGTTTCAGCCGGCGAATTCCATTCGTCGGCCCGGGGGGCTTGCTGAGCCCTATCATGCAAAGTGTCCGGTAGTGAACTTCTTGATTGCTGGTCATGTGGCCTCATAGGCTAGTGCCAGGGGGAGGCGCTGGTCGGCCAGTAGGGCTTCGCGAAGTTTCTCGCGGGCATAGTACAATCTTGACTTCACCGTGCCCACAGGACAATCCATGATTTCGGCAATCTCCGCGAGGCTGAACTCCTCCAGGTAGAACAAGACAATCGTTGCGCGATGGTGAAACTCGAGTCTATCGATGGCCTCACGCACCACCTGTTGTAGCTCGGTCTGCTCCATGGCGCGCTCGGGAGAATACCGGGGAGCCACAACCAGGCGATCCACTGTTTCTTCAAGACCGATCAGCCAGCGAGTATGCTTTGTCGACCAGGTGTAGCTGAGGTTGATCGCTATGCGGTGGAGCCATGGCGTGATGGGCGCGCCGTCCCGCACCTTATCAATGTGCCGGAATGCTCGCAGGAAAGTCTCCTGGAGGATTTCCTCAGCCGGCGCACGTTCCCGCGTGATCGCCAGGGCAGTCCGGTAGATCGAGCCCTTGTGTCGTTTATACAAAGCCTCGAAAGCGCCGATATCGCCCGCCTTAGCGCGGGCTATCAGTTGAGCTTCTTCACTCGTAGGCATACCATCTCCGGGGGTTGCCTTAAACTGCCAGTTATCAGTGAACAGTGATCAGTGATCAGTTTCTGAACCGATCACTGTTTACTGATTACTGTTCACTGATTACTGATCACTGGCAATTGTACGCTTCTGGCTATGCCA
>JBHHXF010000523.1:0-3162 GCA_046756905.1 Anaerolineae bacterium
CTCAAGCCGTCGAGCGGGTTTCGTAAGCCACCTGGACGTCATGACCAACGAGGTCGCGCACTGAGCCAACGATCTTGGGCTGCATGCGGTGCTCAAGCCAGTCCTGAGCCTGGGCGTTGCGGAGCCGGACCACCAGGCGGTCACCGTTCCAGGCGACGCCGTTCGTCCCCCGCAGCCAGGTCTCGAAGGTCGCTTTCGGCATCTGGAGCTGCAAGCTGGACAACGCCTGCTGCCACAGTCCGTCGGCCGTCCAGCCGCCCGGGTCGGTTTTGCTGGCGGCATCGACAGCCGGCTCGGAGGTTGCGCCGGCAAATCCCAGATCGACGCCGGCCTGCTGAGCCAGCAGCTTGATAGACTCTACGAAGATCGCCCCCAGGTTGGCGTGCCGATCCACTTCGCCAACTTCCAGAGCTTCTCCAACAGCCTGCACAAAGAGGTCCAGATGGTCAGGGTACAGTGAACACAGTACTTTGTAGAACATCCCGGTGCTGTGAAAATCTGCCAATATTTCCTCTGTAAGCTGCACAAGAGGAGCAACCGCGCGGCGGATTTCGGTGGTTGAAGTTAGGTTCTTGTTCACATTCTCTTGTATGTAATTGGTTAGTTCAGTTAACGTTAACAATATGGCGTCGTTTGGACCTTTCAGGCTTCCTGAAGGGTCGCTGTTTCCTTTCAGGGAAGGACCTGAAAGGGTGTTCGACTCTTCAGAGAGCGTACCTGAAAGGTCCATCTGCCTTTTAGGGGGCATACCTGAAGGGTTTATTGACCTTTCAGGGGTCTCCCCTAAAGGGTTGGCGGCCCTTTTAGGAGTCTCGGTTTCTTGCGATACCTCCTGCTGCGCAGTTGTGACATCGCCGGCCACGATGTCGCTGATCTGATCCAGGCTGAGGGAGCGCATTCGGGCCTGATCTTCCGGTGTCAGCGGATCGTCTATGGAGACGGCGATGATGAAGCCGCGCCGTTTGGGGGGGGCGGTGGATCCGGGCGACTTTTCGTACCAGTAGCGGAGCCGGGGGATGAAGAGGCCCAGGGCCTGCCGGCGCGGATCGGGTTCGCCGTCGGGTCCGTTGGGGTCGATGGTGCGCCAGCCCTTGCGCGTCGGGTGCGGGATGTGGCGCAGCAGGTCGGATACGGTTTTTTCACTGCATTCTAGGAAGGCGGCAACTTCCTCGCGAGTGATGCGCACCAGCCCGCTCTGATCCGACCGGCTGAGGACTTCCCGCAGCAAGAGAACCAGCAGCCAACGCTGAAGTCCCAGGCGGGGGAACCATTCCTGGAAGAAGTATTGGGTCACGTGGACGGTATCTTGCGGCCTGAGAAAATGATTGCGCAGGGCCTGATACACCGGCTGGGGCAGCAGGTTAGTCAGCGAGTTGTTTTGGGCCTCGCTTGCGGCAGCGGGATCTAAGCTCGATGTTCCTTGGGCGGCCATGGCGTGTGGCGCTCCTCTGTCTGGATGCTTGTACGACTTATGGGCCAGGTTTTGACGGTACGAGCACCACGTGATAAAATTGAGATGTGGTGCTTTGGGAGGGCTGGGGCCTTTGGCATTCTGGGAAAGGAGGCTCCAGCCCTTCCAGGTTTCAATCGGTTGATTGTGTGTCAGTCGGTCGCCACCCCGACCTGCTTTTCGGTGCAGCCGCACTTGACATCGCCGCAAAAATGTGGTATCATGTTCGACGAAGAGGGTGCCATTCAAAGGGCATACCTCTCCCTTCCCCACTGAAGGGGCTTTTGCGGACCGACCGGTCGAAGTTGGCGGCTTCCTCGGTCGGGTGATGTGAATCAAATATTTCTGAATCGGAGACTCGTTGGCGGCGAGTCTCTTTTTCTTTTTGGGCGCCCGGTTCCTACAGCAGTCGCCCCTGGTAGTGTATCAGCAGTTGAACGAACCGCTCGGGTGAGACGATGACGACTCCTTCATATTCTCTCAGGGCCAACAGATTCTCTTCCTCTGTCACCAGGTGGTCGGCGTGCCCGGCGACGGCACTTGCCAGGACTACCTCGTCAAAAGGGTTGGCCACCATCACGGGTGAGCCAGAACGCGGTACCTCAGTTATTTCACTTCGGTCGCGGAGCAGGGCCATGAGGTCCTCTTTCGGAAGATTATCCAACCTGAGGTCCTGCTGCAATGTCGGATGTGCCAGAATGCGCTCACACTCTGACAGAATCTGATCAGAAGTCAGCAGAGTGAACTCGCCGGCTAGCCAGCGATCGACGATCTCGCCGGCGTGCCCAATCCCCGATAGCAGGCCGCTGATCAGGACGTCTGTGTTCACAACGGCCCGAATCGTCGCTGTAAGGGTCTGCGTGTCCACGAGTGCTACTGCCTCTCCCCCGGTATGGTCCCTTCGCTACGCCGTAGGCGTAACGAAGGGGTGAGTCCACTCAGGCGTGGCTCAACTGCTCCGCGTGCACGGATTGGCGGGTCTTGTCAACCAGCCGGCTGACCGCCTCCGGCGGAAGACCCCGCGTAGCGCCTCGGACGTCGCCCACGGCGCGATCAAAGCGTTCGCGGAGATGCTCGTGCTTGATGCGCAGGAGGTCTTCGTATTCGCCCACATCCAGGATGACCACCATGGGCTTGCCGTAGGTTTCCACGAGGATGGTATCGCCCCGGGTGCGGGCCCAGTCGATGACGTCCCGCGTATTCTTCTGCAACTCGGTGGAGGTCACGACTCTAGGCATTCTTGTCCTCCAGACGGGCTGGCAGGGTGAGACCCGTCCCATTGCTCAAGAAATCCGTATGTTCTGGAACATCAGTAATATACTCAATTTCTGAGATTTTGTCAAGGGGGGGGAATTGGGTGTGGCAGGGAATAGGTTCTCCACCTACTCCTGCCGGATCGGGCGATCCAGGCTGAGGGAGAGGGGGGCATTGCTATGGTGTTTCTGCCTCCACCTGTCGCCAGAACTCCTCGTGCTCTATGCCGCCTGTCTCTCGAATCTGTTGCCGCGCCGCATCCAGGATTGCCCGAAACTTCGACGAGTAGGCCAACACCAGCCGCTCCAATTCATCTTCGTCCTCCACTGACAGCAACACCGCGATCGGCTTCCCATGCCGCGTCACGACCACCGGTCCCTCCACAGCGGCCTTCAGATAGGCGCTGAACCGCGCCTTCACCTCTGCAACGGGTGCAACCTTCATAGCTCAATTTCCTC
>JBHHXF010000524.1:0-3162 GCA_046756905.1 Anaerolineae bacterium
CCGCCGTAGCAGCGGGCTTCCATCGCCAGCGTCAGCACTTCGGCGCGGCGCAGGCTGCTCAGGAAAAGCGGCACCAGCAGCGGCAGCATCTGCCGCGTGCGGCGAACGAAGTGCCAGCGGCTGGCTCCACCGAAGTCGGCGCCACGCGATACCTGGGCTTTGATCAGGCGCTCGGCTTCCTGGGCCAGCGTTGGGACGAAGCGCAACGCGATGGTCAGCACCAGGGCCAGCTCGTGGGCCGGCACGCCCACACGCGCGAACGGGCTGAGAAGCCGCTCGGTGCCGTGGCTCAGTTCCGTGGTCGGCGTGGTGAAGGTCAGGAGGCTGACCAGCAGGTACAGCGCGAAGAAGCGCATGGTGGACACCAGCACGAGCTTCACACTGCACGTCGTGATCACGATGAACCACCAGTGGAACAGGTCCCGACAGTTGGCGCCGCCGACGAAGCCGCCGCTGCTCGTGAAGAGGAGTTGGAACACGGCAAAGGCGACGATCCAGAGCAGCAGGGGCCGCAGTCCGCGCAGGGCGTAGGTGAAGGAGATGCGTGCCAGCGCAAACAGGCCGGCGATAATCACCAACAGCACCACGTTGCCACTGAACGTCGGCGTGAAGCTCACCACGCCGACCAGCAGGATGAAGGCCAGCAGCTTCGCCCTGGGGTCCAGTCGATGCAGCACCGATCCCGTCGGCAGGTGCTGTCCAATCGTTACGCTTGCCAGAAACTCAAACTCAGCCATCTGTTGTCACTCCGTGTAGCGACTGGTCGTAGTGCGCACTTCAGCCGACCCCGCCGCGAGTTCCAGGCGGCCAAACAGCAGCCGCCTTCCACTCACGGCTACGATTTTCGTCACTCCCGCCGGGAGTTCAACCGTCTCAGCTCGAAGAGCGGCGAAACTCGTAGCCCAGAGTGGAGCGCTTTTTGCGGAACTCTGGGCGCGCGCGAGTGAGCGAAGTACTGCGATCATTTCTTAAAACTTCATAAGCGCCCACTACGAACCCGGCTGTGTTGGGCGAAGGTCTCCCGACCGAGCCCTTTTCGCCCCTTCGGCAGGCTCAGGAGGTCGCTCGGTCGGGAGACCTTCGGCGAACGAGGCTTCTTCTTTGGGATGCGCCGGCCGGCCATCATTCCACACGCATTCAATCTCCGCCGCCGCCTCGTCAACGGTCAGGGCATCGGTGTGCACGTCCAGCCCCAGCCCGCGCAGCCCCCGCATCACCTCGGCCATGGGCGGCACGCCAAGACCGTAGCCGGCCAGTAGCTCGGACCGGGCAAAGATCTCGCGGGGCGTGCCGCCGGCCACCGTGCGGCCATCCACCAGCACGTAAACCCGATCGGCGACCTGGGCGATGTCGTCCATGTTGTGGGTCGCAATGATGATGGGCACGCTGGCCTCGCGGTGGAAGCGGACCAGCCAGTCCAGGAACTCGCGGTGGCTGGCCGGGTCCAGGCCGGCTGTGGGCTCGTCCAGCACCAGCACGCGCGGGCGCAGCGCCAGAACGCCGGCCAGCGCCACCTTCCGCCTCTCCCCACCGCTCAGCGTGAAGGTGAGACGATCCTTGAAAACCTCAAAATCCAGGCCGACGGCTTCCATGGCCCAACGCACTCTCTCTCGCTGCTCATCCAGTGCCAGCCCCTGGGCCTGCGGCCCGAAGGCAATGTCGTCGCCCACATAGCGTTCGAACAGTTGGTCTTCGGGCTGCTGGAAGACCAACCCGACCACGCGCCGCACCTGGCGCGCATCCAACATGCTATCCGCCAGGTCCATCCCCTCCACCCGGACGTGGCCGGCCTGCGGACGCAGCAAGCCGTTCAGGTGCTGTAGCAGTGTGGATTTGCCGCTGCCCGTCGGACCGATTAACCCGACGATTTCTCCGCGACCGACGCTCAGGTTCACGTCGTGCAGCGCAGTGGTTTCCAGCGGTGTGCCGGCCATATACGTGTATCGCAACCCTTCGACGACGATGGCCGGCTCCCGACCGTCCTCCTGACCTGGTGCAAGCGTCCCCCCCGGCAACGAACCCCCGAACGGACCTGGCCCGCCGGCGCCATCTCTGTCGTGCAATGATTTGCCGTCCGCCACCTGAGACACTACAGCTTCAACCAATTCGTCGCATGTCAGCGCGCCGGCCCGCATGTTTGGAATCGAACGATGCAGTCGATGGGCCAACTGCGCGACCGGCGGCAGATCAAGATCCAGTTGCCGGAGCTTGTCGGCCTGGGTGAAGACCTGGCGCGTGGGGCCATCCAGCGCCACCTGGCCCTCGCTGAGGACGATCACGCGCTCCGCCTCGACAGCTTCCTCCATGAAATGTGTGATGTGGATGATGGTCATGCCGGCCTCGTACAAGCTGCGAGCGATGCCCAGCACGTCGCGCCGGCCCTGGGGATCGAGCATGGCTGTGGCCTCGTCCAGGATGAGGTGGCGGGGCGCCATGGCCAGCGCACCGGCAATGGCCACCCGTTGCCGCTGGCCGGCCGACAACAGATGCGGCGGACGCTGACGATGGCCGTCCAGCCCGACGGCCTGTAACGCCTGGTTGATGCGGCGAACGATCTCGGTGCGCGGCACGCCCAGGTTCTCCGGGCCGAAGGCGACATCCTCTTCCACGACCGTCGCGACGATCTGGTTGTCCGGGTCCTGGAAGACCATACCGACGCGGCTGCGAATCTCCCGCGTGTGAGATGGGTCGCGGGTATTCATGCCATCGACGGTGACCTGTCCGGCGGTGGGCATGAGCAGAGCGTTCAGGTGTTTGGCCAGCGTCGATTTGCCGCTGCCGTTGCGGCCGATGATGGCGACGTACTCGCCGGCCTCAATCGTCAGCGAGATGTCCCGCAGCGCAGGGATGGGCCGGCCCGATTCCGGCTGATATGTATGGCTGAGATTCGTAACTTCGATCATGCAAATACAAACGCCTCTCGGGTGACCCGAGAGGCTCGAAAGCAAGATGAGTTGCGTGCATTCGTGACACGCTGTCTCGCCCGACGCCAGCCGTCTCGGTCCCCCTGGATCCAAGCGACCGTCAGCGCGATCATTCGATTGTCGCCATGTCTCTTTGGTTGCTCACTGCCGGCGCAACCGGTCAGCGGCACCTATATTATATCAGAGCTATTTCAAACGCGCAAATGGTTGTCAAACGTGCGGTTCTGCAAGCGTGGGT
>JBHHXF010000525.1:0-3156 GCA_046756905.1 Anaerolineae bacterium
CAGCGTCGTGGAGAACAACACGATCGTCGACGCCACCGATGGCGGAATCGTCATATTCCAGTCACCGGGCGCCCTTATCGCCAACAACACCATCCGGGCCGAAAACCGCATCATGTTCTACGGCATCTCCATGGAGGATTACGGGCCCCTCGATGGCGATTTCACCGGCACACGGGTCACCGGCAACGTCATCGATGCAGCGGGAGCCATGATCCGGGAAGGCATCGGCATGGGGCCCTTTGTGGGCTGCGCAAACCCGGAGGAAGACACCGTGAGGAGCCGGGGAGCGGTGGTCACGGGGAACACTCTGATGGGAGACCACATGGCTTATGGGTTTGTGGTCAGCGGTGTGGAGGACTGGACCGTGACCGGCAACGTTGATCTGTCCACGCACCTCACTCCTGAGAGGGAATGGCACTGTTTTGGCAGCGTCGTCGATCCTCCCGCCGGGTTCCAGTACAATCCCGCGACGTCGAGCGGCACCTTTCAGGCGGAGTTTGAAGCGGCGGTTCTGGGAGGTTCGACGGATATGTTTCCGTTGCAGGCTGTGGCTTCGGAAGCGTGTATGAGAGACCTTATCGGAGCTGAAGTGTTCGAGGACATAAAAGCGGGCAACCGGGGAGAGCTGTGGCCGGCCCTGGAAGCTGCTCCAAACGGCGAACGCATCGGCCAGTGTATCAGCATATATCAACCGCCTGATATCTCAGACCTGTCCGGCCATGTTGGGCTCGAGGTTCTCCCTTGTGCACCTCTCTGTGTTGAATTGAAGCTTACCAACGAGACCGACACCGACACAGTTGACATGAGTAGGACAGAATTCCTGCTGGACGACTTTCTCGTCCCGTGTCTCGGTCTCCCGGCATCCCTCGATCCATGGGAGGAGGTGCACTGCACCATTGAGGATTTCGTGATACCAGGTTTCCACGTCCTCACGTGGTATGGATTCCCACCTGGCGGGGACATGTGGGTCTTCAATTATCCCTTCGAGTGATGAGTATTAGTGCTGTGACTTCGTGAATCCGGTGGGTGTGGATGTGGAAGACATCCAGGCCATCACCGGCCATTGGGGCAATGGAAGATTAGCATGGAAAACTCACTTTCGTCGAAACCAGAAGTGAAGAGATTCCTCGTCGCTGCTTGTATGGTCTTGGCATGTCTCGGCCTTCTTTTGACAAGCAGCCACACCGGCATCGCCGCCGGGGAGTTCACGAACATCTACTTCGACAGGGCTCAGTACAAGGCTTCCCGGCAGAACGTGTCCTCTCAAGCTGCTGCGCCCAACGCGCCTGTCCTTGAGCTTTACGGCACCTTCCACGCCATGGGCGTCATCGTCACCCTCGCCCCCACTGACGACCCAGACGGAGACGCAATCGCCACGGTCGAGTACCGCGCCGGCAGCGACCCGTACCGCGCCGGCTTCCCCCTTTCCCGCGTCAGCGACACTCGCTTCGCCGGCAGCCTGTTCTGGCTGCAGCCGGCCACCACCTACGATGTGCGCGTCACCTTCACCGACCCCGACGGCGACCCGCTGGACGGCGTCACCGTGACGGCCGCCGGCGCGACCCGCGCCGATGTGACCATCCCTCCGCTCGTCCAATCCTACTACGTCGCCCCCAACGGCAGCGGGACGGCCTGCACCCTGGCCTCTCCGTGCTCGTTGGCCTATGGGCTGAGTCGGGTCGAGGCCGGCCAGGAAATCGTCCTGCGGGGCGGTGTCTACTATCAGGGCGATCTGTCTCTCTTCCGCTCCGGCACGTCCGGCGCGCCCATCGTCATCCGAGGCTATGCGGGAGAGACCGCCATCCTGGACGGAGCCGATCCGGCCACTTTCACCTGGACGGCCCAGGGAGGCGGAGTCTACACGACGACCATCAACGTCCCGAACCCGTATCTGGTGGTCGCCGACGGGCAGCGGCTTTTCCCCTATGCCAATCTCTCCGATCTACAAAACCTGATCTGGGATCTCCCCGGCTTCTACGCCGACGGCACCACCCTCTACGTCCGCCTGGCGAATGATGCCGACCCCAACACGGCCACGATGGCTGTCTCCCGCTACGACAACGGTTTCTATATCGACGACAACTACATCGCTTTCGTGGACCTCACCTTCCGGCACTACGGCCGCAATCAATACGCCAAGGCCATCTTCTTCAACAATGCCAGTGACAACCTGGTGCAGGGGTCTACCTTCGCCTTGAACAACCAGGACATCAACATCAAGCACGACTCGCACCGCAACCTCATCCAGGACAACGAATTCTACGACACCATCTTTGGCTGGTCTTGGGATGCGGTGAAGCAAGGCGCACAATTCCTGGAATCCGGCGGGGTCTACATCAACACCCCGGCCACCGGGCGGGGCAACGTCATCCGCCGCAACACCTTCCACGACGTGTTCGACGGCTTCCACGTCTGCCCGATCGGGACCGCCGGCGTGACGAATGAGACCGACGTTTATGACAACCTGGTCTACCGCGCTGGCGATAACGGAATGGAAACCAATGGGGTGTGCAGCAACGTGCGCATCTGGAACAACACGTTTCACGACGTCCTGATCGGGATATCTCTTTGCCCGACCTACACCGGTCCCGTCTATGCCATCCGTAACGTGATGTACAAGACCGGCGCGGGGAACAACAGCCACACCGGAACCGCCTTCAAGTTCATGTCCCCCATTTCGTCCGACGGGGCGGTCTATCTCTTTCACAACACCGCCGATGCGGTGCTGCCGAATACGAGCGGTCTCATTGTGGGCGGAGAGGCCGGCACGTGGGAAACAGTCGTGGCCCGGAACAACATCTGGGCCGGCACTCACTATGCGTTGGCGAGATTCACTGCTGCGCAGGTCGTAGACTTTGACTATGACGACCTGTATACCACATCGTCCAGTGTATTCGTTAAGTGGGTCGGCCTACCGAACCCCTGGCTGCCCACACTGGCAGAGTTTCAGGCTCAGACCGGCCAAGAGCTGAACGGGCTGAACGTTGTCCCTGGCTTTGCCGGTGCGGCGAGCGGCGACTACAGCCTGGACCCCAGCAGCAATCTGATCGACGCCGGCGTCGTCATCCCTGGCATCAACGATCAGGGGGCTTATGCTCACCAGGGCACGGCGCCGGATATTGGAGCCTACGAATCACCTGCTTCATCCACCCCGTC
>JBHHXF010000526.1:0-3154 GCA_046756905.1 Anaerolineae bacterium
ATTCGTTGCTCGAATAATGCTAAGGTGGCCCGCCCGGGCCGGCCTGTCTGATATTGCCTATCGCAGCATCTATCATCTGCTGGATCTCAGCGCGCTGTTTTTCATCCTTCTGCCGCTGAGCCTCTTCACGAGCTGTCTTCAGTCGTTCTATGATGATGTTCTGGACCTCGCGGGGTCGGGGGATACTGTCGAAAGTGAACTCGCCCATCTTGCCGGCGGTCTCCAGTCGAGTGTTTCCGTAGTCCAGAAGCTTGGCGACGAAGGAGGGCTGAGTGTAGCTCACATCCTGGATTACGCCCAGTCTTGCCTCCCGGCGAGACTCGGACGTGAACGGTCGCTTCTCGATGTCCAAGACGTGCGTTTCCGTCAGAATGTACAGGTCATTGTGCCAATCAATAGCGATCCAGGCAATCCGGACAATCAGTACCAACAAGAAGAACGCGATGGCGATCGGGATGGCTGCATCCGGGATCGACACCACCGGCGCTAGCAACTCTGAGAAGGAGATGATAGATCCGAGAACAAGAAGTATCAGAGCTGCCAAGAGAGGTCTGAGCATCTTGGTCAGCAATACGAACCAATGCTTTCGCCAGACGTAGACCTCTCCGACTCTGGGATAGACTGGATAGAGCATTTGGGTGAACATCTCCAGTGGTCGCGCGATTCGCATTTGACTGACCTGCCACTCCTTTGCTTCTTGCATGCTCATCACAGGGAGACCTGCCTCTTTGAATATCCTGCGCTGGATAGTTCGGGGCCTGGGGACAGCTTCAAATTTGATCTGGCCAGTTGTGCCGGCGGTCTGGATTTCCACATCGCCGAAGTGGAGTGCATTGGCGATGACGGTGGGCATCTTGACGCTGACATCCTGGATCTTGCCCAGGTTAGCCTCCTTGCGGCTCTCGAACAGGAAGTAAACACGTTCGATGTGCAGAACGCGCTGGTTAGTCAAGATGTAATGGTCGTTCTCCCAGTCCAGGAAACGCCATATCGTCAACCCCAGCGGTCCAATTGAGAGCAGGAGGATCAGACCGGCCCATAGAATGGCGTTGTTCAGGCGAAGAATGAAGCCCAGGGCCAGTCCAATGCCGGCTGCCGCCAGGAAGAGAACGGCAGGGGGTATAACCCACTTCAAGAGGATGAACCA
Organism: Anaerolineae bacterium; assembly: GCA_046756905.1. Taxonomy (GTDB): domain Bacteria; phylum Chloroflexota; class Anaerolineae; order Epilineales; family JAANWY01; genus JBHHTZ01. The sequence continues at coordinate 1,148 of JBHHXF010000526.1, forward strand.
GTGCCGGCGCTCCTTGAAGATAACGTCTTCATCCAGATGTTGGCCCGGAAACTTCGGTTGACTGGACATGCTCGAACCTCACAAGTAGGTCTTGAGTTGTTCAGCCGCTGGCTTGCTCATCCCAGGAACGTCTAGCAGTTCCTCGAGCGAAGCCTGGCGAACGCCTTCCACAGAGCCGAAAGTCCTCAGGAGAGCCTGTCGGCGCTTGGGGCCGATACCCGGCACCTCCTCCAGGACCGACGCGATGCCCTGCTTGCGGCGCAGCCGGCGGTGATAGTTCAGCGCGAACCTATGTGCCTCGTCCCGTACCCGCTGCACCAGGAATAGCGCCTGGGAATCGCGGGGTAGCAGGATAGGGTCTGGTTCGCCAGGTTTGAATATCTCCTCCTTGCGCTTGGCCAGACCAATGATCGGAATATGGTCCACGCCCAGTTCTTGCATGACTTCCAGGGCCGCGTTCAACTGGCCTTTCCCGCCATCGACGATGACCAGGTCGGGGGCGATGGTCCAGGCGCTGGTCTGTGGTTTGGCGCGAGCACCATCGGCTTTGGAAGTTGGTTCGGCTTCTGTCCCTTGGTTACGGGCGATCAATCGGTGGAATCGCCGGCGCAGGACTTCCTGCATCATGGCGTAGTCGTCGGCGCCTTCCACGCCGCGAATCTTGAACCGACGGTAATCGCTCTTGCGCGGCGCTCCCTTGGCGAAGACCACCATGCTGCCGGTGGCGGCTGTGCCCTGGATGTTGGAGATGTCGTAGCACTCGATGCGGGCCGGCGGTCGATCCATCGACAGCGCTTCCTGGAGCTCAGCGACGGCCGTGACTTGCCTGTCGGCGTCAACCTGCCACTGGGCGCTCAGAGCGCGGAGCGTTTCGACTGCATTGTCTGCTGCCATTTCGACCAGGGCTTGATCCTGACCACCCTGGGGCACGCGGATCGCCACCTTGTCGCCCCGCATGTCTCGCAGCCAGGCTTCGATGATCCGGGCCTCGTCGATCTCGTCCTGGACGAGGATTTGGGGTGGGATACTGGCCGATTCGTCATAGAACTGCTTGACGAAGGAAGTCATCACGCCTCGGGCTTCCTCTCCTTCGGCTCCCTCCAGCATGAAGTATTCGTGACCGATGAGTTTGCCGTTGCGGATGAAGAACACCTGGACGCACGCCTGCACATCGTCGCGCGCCAGGGCAATGACGTCCTGGTCCTCTAGTTCTGGCGAAACGACCTTCTGGCGCTCGGTGACGCGCTCGATGGCCAGAAGCTTGTCGCGAATGGCTGCCGCGCGCTCGAAATTCAACGCCTCAGCGGCCACCTGCATCTCCTGCCGCAGGTCCGCCAGAACCTGTTCGGTTTTGCCTTCGAGAAAGTGGCACAGCCCCTGGATCATCGCCCGGTATTCTTCTCGATTCACCACGCCGATGCACGGCGCCTGGCACAGCCCGATGTGGTAGTACAGACACGCTCGTTGATCCTGGCCATTGATGGTTCGGTCGCAGGTCAGGTAAGGGAAGATCTTGCGCAGTGTGTGCAGTGTCTCGTGCACCGCCCAGGCAGCGGTAAAGGGGCCGAAGTACCTGCCGCCATCCTGGTGCATCCGGCGCGTCATGAAGACCTTGGGGAAGTCATCCTGCCAGGTGATCTTGATGTACGGGTAGCGTTTATCATCCTTGAGCCGAACGTTGTAGCGGGGTCGGTGGCGCTTGATCAGGTTCATTTCCAGGATCAGGGCTTCCAGCTCTGATCCGGTGACGATGAAGTCGATGCCGGCCACGTACGCCATCATATTATGGATCTTTGAGTTGTGGCTGGCCGACTTGTGGAAGTAGGACCGCACGCGGGCACGCAGGTTTACCGCCTTGCCCACGTACAGCACCCGGCCTGCGTCATTCTCCAGGAGGTAGACGCCGGGTCGGGCCGGCAGGTTTTCGAGGATGTTTTTGATGTTATCTGGAACTTTGCGTTGTCCGTTCACTTTGGCCGGCTCTGGGCGAGCACTGGCGAGCAATGA
>JBHHXF010000527.1:0-3153 GCA_046756905.1 Anaerolineae bacterium
ACTGGTAACTGATCACTGATTACTGTTCACTGATCACTGGCGACTGCTCACCGATCACTGGCGACTGCTCGCCGATCACCGCTGAGAAAGACAGACTTTCCCGCGCCAGCGAGATGAGACCCATCCCGCTGAACGTGATGAAACTCACGGCGTGCAGCACAATCGCGCAACTTAGGGCCAGGCTGCGCTCCACGCCGAAGACAGCAAGCGCCAGCACCGCCGTGTAGTCGAAAACGCCCACGTACCCTGGCGTCGCCGGCACGATCGACACCAGCGCCGTCACCGCCAACACAAACATGCCGGCTGTAACCGGCAGATTCAGGTGGAACGCCTGCATAACGAAGTAGTAGGCCGCGCCCGACAGCAGCCACACCACCACCGACCAAGCACCGGCCTGCCCCAACGCGGCCGGCGAGCGAAGGGCACCCAACCCATCCACCAGCCCGCCAACCCGCTCGGCCCAGCGCAGCCCATCGATACGCGGCACTCGCCCCAGAACCGCATGGGACCAGCGCACCGTCCGCGCCCGCTGTGTCGAAAGCACCACCAGCCCGACGCCCACCGCTGCCATCGAAGCGCCGGCCACCTGTCCGACGCGCGCGATCCACTCCGGCACTGGAAACAACGGCAGCAAGAACGCAAGCACAACCACCAGTGTCAGACTATCCAACACGCGCTCCACGACTACGGTCGCCAGGGCTCGGGAAGCACTGACCGGCTGGCGAGTGCTGACCAGGCCGGCCCGGACGAGGTCGCCGGCCCGAGCCGGCACAATGTTGTTGATCAAATAGCTTATGTTAAGCACATGAAAGAGGGTAGCAAAGTGTAACCCGGTCTGCGGGAAGAACAGGCCCTGCCAACGGACAGTGCGCACCACCATACTGACAACGAAAAGGCCGGCAGCCGGCGCCAGCCACACATAGTCGGCCGCCCGGAGCGCCGAGATCAACTCCTGAACATTAACGCCGCGAAAAACCAGGACCAGGCACACCGCGCTGATCCCGAAGCCAAGCCAAAACCGCCAACTTCGCACGCCGGCGCCAGCTCGCTCGACCAGGGATCGGATCCCCCCCAGCCCATTTTCAGACGGATAACTCAAAGCGCCTCCTTGTTGACCCCAAGTGGATATTTTACTACTGATGGGGGTATCTGACAAACGCCGGCTGGAGGGAATGGAGATTGGAGATTGGAGATTGGAGATTGGATAGGGATGGTTCGGTGGGCTCTTCCGTCACGGACTGTGATGTGATACAATTGTCTTACGTCTTGCGTCTTGCGTCTTGGTTAGAGGATGCTGCGTTCTCTCCCGGTCCCACGATGCAGTCCTCACGTAAGACGCAAGGCGTAAGACGCAAGACGTAAGACGTCATTCGCACCCGTCGACATTCTCTACTGAGGAAGCCCCATGACCAACCAGGAAATCGCACAAATTTTCTACGAACTGGCGGACATGCTGGAAGTGAAGGGCGAGAATCGATTCCGCGTTCGGGCGTTTCGCAAGGCGGCCGATCAGATCGCCGGCCATGTGCGCAGCATGGCCGACATCGCGGCCGGGGGAACGCTGGAGGAGATTCCCGGCGTGGGCGAGGCCATCGCCAAGAAGATCGTGGAGATTCTGGAATCCGGTCAGTTGACCCAACACCGCCGGCTGCGAGCGGAGATTCCGACCGCCGTCACCGCGCTGCTAAGCATACCCGACGTCGGTCCCAGGACAGCCAGGCTGATCTGGGAGTCCCTGGGCCTGGAAACCATCGACCAGGTGGAAATGGCCGCCGAGACAGGCGAGTTGCGCAAGCTGAAGGGACTCGGCCCCAAAATGGAGCAGACCATCCTGGAAGGCATCCAGCGGCTGCGGGCGCGGCAGGCCCAGCCGGCGCGCGTCCTCCTGGGCGACGCGCTGCCCGTGGCCGAACGGCTGCTGGCCGGCCTGGGAGAATGTCCCGCCGTGCAGCGCGCCGACGCCGCCGGCAGTCTGCGCCGGCTCCGGCCCACCGTGGGCGACATCGACCTGCTGGCCGCCTCCGACAGCCCACAGGCCGTGACCGACTACTTCGTCGAGCTGCCGGAGATTGCCCGCGTGCAGTCCCATGGCGACACCAAGGCGTCGGTCATCCTGCACAACGGCCTGCAGGTCGATCTCTACGTCCTGCCCCGCGAGGAATACGGCTCCCTCCTCCAGCACTTCACCGGCTCAAAACGTCACAACATCGAACTGCGGGAGCTGGCGCTGAGCCAGGGGCTCAGCTTCAGCGAGCACGGCTTCAAGCAAGAGGACGGCTCATTGATCCGCTGCGAAACCGAGGAAGAGGTGTATGGCACGCTGGGGCTGCCGTGGATCCCGCCCGAACTTCGCGAGGCGCAGGGCGAATTCGCGGCGGCAAAGCAGGGCCGGCTCCCCCACCTCATCGAGAACGGCGATGTGCGTGGCGACTTGCAGATGCACACCGACGCCAGCGACGGCCACGACACCCTGGCAGCCATGGCCCGGGCCGCTGTGGCGAAAGGCTACGAGTACATCGCCGTCACCGACCACAGCCAGGGCTTGGGGATCGTGCAGGGGCTGTCGCCTGAGCGGGTGCGGGAGCAGCGCGAACTCATCGACGCTCTCAACGAGGAGCTGGCGCCGTTCCGGGTGCTGGCCGGCATCGAGCTGGAGATTCGCGTCGATGGCACACTGGCCCTCCCAGACGATGTCCTGGCGGAGTTGGACATCGTCCTGGCCTCCGTGCACACCAGCATGCGCCAGGATCGCGAGACGATGACCCGACGCGTGGTGGCAGCGATGCACAACCCCCATGTGCACATCATCGCGCACCCGACGGGCCGGCTCATCAACCAGCGGGACCGCCTGAACCTGGACTTCGACGCCGTGCTGCTGGCAGCCGAAGAAACAGGCACAATTCTCGAAATCAACGCCCAGCCGAATCGCCTGGACCTGGACGGCGAGCACGCGCGGGCGGCCATTGAGGCCGGCGTGCTCCTGAGCCTGGGCACCGATGCCCACAGCACCGAGGGCTTGGGGGTGATGCCGCTGGGCGTTGCCATGGCGCGGCGCGGGTGGGTGGAAGGCCGGCACGTCGTCAATACGCGGCCGCTCGCGGACTTGCTGGAGATTCTGGGACGGAAAGATTCCTGACCGGTTACTACTCAGCC
>JBHHXF010000528.1:0-3141 GCA_046756905.1 Anaerolineae bacterium
GTCCTTCACGATGCGTCGCAGCCTCGCCGAGGCCAGGAAGCACCACACTCAAAGCACGTCGTGATAGAATGTGATGGTCAGCATCCTGGTACTCCTTCGGTTGCGTGCTGCGGGGCCCTGGTGGCATCCACACAGGAAGACAGGTGCAGCCACTTGAACGCCCACTGCGCCAGTGCGTCCAGTGCCGGCAGCAGATCACGTCCCATCTCCGTCAGTTCGTACTCCACATGGGGTGGCGCATCGGAGATGGGCAGCCGGCGAATCATGCCCTGCTCTTCCAGGAACTTGAGCCGCTGGGAAAGGGTCGTCGGGTTGACACCGCCGGCCAGCTCCTGCAGTTCGCAGAAGCGCCGGCGTCGGCGTAGATTGTGGATGATCTGGAGCGTCCAGCGGGCGCCCAAGATGCGGGCCGTGGCCTCCACCGGGCATCCAAACTCGGGATTCATTGTCTCATCTCTCATGGCAAGTACTATAAAATCTGTAGTGCCAGGGGCCAGAAAAACGGGAGACTGCTCTCCCGTCGGGTTGTACTATATTTTCTGTAGTAACACGACAAATTATACGCTGATCGGTTGGTCTGTCAAGTCAGCCTTTGGAGTGTATTAGAAACGCACTGGATCAACTTATCCAGCCGGAGCGAAGTTGTGGGGGGCTGTAGGGGAGAGGCAAGCCGGCGAGCAGGTTCGTTTGCTTGTGGGCCATCAATCCGGCTGGCCTCTCCCCTACTTCAACTTACTTCTCGTAGCGGATTCGTGTTTCGGTCTGGCTGGAGGCCGGCACGGGTACCGGCTGGGGCTTGGGCGTTGGCGCGGTTTCTCCGGCAATAGACCGTCCGAAGACGCGCTGCAAGGAGCTGTCCAGAATGGAATACGCCACCGGCACCAGCAGCAATGTCAGCAGTGTCGAGGAGATGAGCCCGCCGATGACTGCAATAGCCATCGGAGCGCGGAAATCCCCGCCGGCGCCCAGACCCAGCGCCACCGGAACCATGCCCAGAATGAGCGCCAGAGAGGTCATCAGAATCGGTCGCAGTCGGATACCACCCGCCATTTGGAGCGCCTCGTCGCGCGGCAAGCCCTGCCGGCGCAGCCGGTTGACGAAGTCTATCAGCAGGATAGAGTTCTTCACTACCAGGCCCATTAGCAGGATCAGCCCGATCATTGCCGTCATGTCCAGTGGCCGGCGCGTGAGCAACAGCGCCAGGAGTGCCCCGATGAGCGCCAGCGGCAGGGCCAGCATCATGATCAGTGGCTGGAGGAAAGAGCCAAACTGGGACGCCAGGATCATGTAGATAAACACCACCGACAGCGCCAGGGAGAACAGCAGCGAGGCAAAGGAATCCTGCATCAGTTCTACCTGGCCGCCATAGTCGATGCTGACTCCCGCCGGCAGGCTCAAGTCTGCCACCCGGGCGCGGACGTCATTCAGCACCTGTTGTTGAGAGCGTCCGTAGTAGTTCGCACCGACCACGATCTGCGGCAGCCCGTCCTGGTGCTCGATTTGTGTCGGACCGGTGGAGGATGCCAGGCTGGCTACGCTACGCAGTGGTACGCTCAATCCCTGCGGCGACGTAACGTTGAGGTTCAGCAGGTCGTCCAGCCGCTGGCGATCTTCCTCTCGCAGCCGGACCACGATGTCGGCTTCGTTCCCATCCTCCCGCAAGCGAGACGCGGTCTCGCCGCTAATCAGGCTGCGCAGCGTCCCGCCAACGACGGCCGTACTTAGCCCGAAACTGGCCGCCCGCTCCCGGTCCACCCGAATCTGCACTTCAGGCTTACCCGGTCGGTAACTGCGGTCCAGGTCTACAAGCCCTGGCACGTCAACCAGAGCCGCCATCACCGTCTGGGATGCCTGGTCCAGGTCAGCGAAGTCGCCGGCGGTGCGCAGGTTGAGCTGGATGGGCCGGCCCAGGACCGCGCTGGCCCCGGACGAGCCGCCGCCGAAGGACTGGGACTGGGTACTGAAGGTTAGCCCCGGAACGCCAGCCAAATCTTGCCGTAGCCGCCCTTCTACCTGTCTGACCAGGCCGATTTCTTTCAGCTTGACAAAGAACGCAGCCGTTTCCGGCTCCGTCTGGTTGCCGACGGTGGTGAACACGTCGGTCACTTCGGGCTGCTGTTGCAGTACAGCCTCGACCTGTTGAGACTGAGTGTCGGTCAGGCCCAGAGCCGTCCCAGGTGGCATACGAAGCGCCACCTCAAAGCTGCCAGAGTCGACATCTGGCATGAAAGCCTGCTCGACGAACAGCATGCTGACCACCAGGGCCACCACTGTCATCGCGCCGACCAGAACAACGGCCGCCCTGTGTTTCAGCGCCATACCCAGCAACTGATGATACCAGCGGTCGAGCCGGCCCAGGTGGGCCATTTCCCCGGACGCCTCCTCGTCTTTGGGCTTAGCTTCCTGTTGTCGGAAAAAGTAGGCTGACAGCATCGGTGCGAGGGTGAAGGCCTCGAACATCGAGATGAGTACAGCTATAGCGACCGTCAGGCCAAACTCGCGCAGGAACTGGCCGGCCAACCCGGTGGCGAAGGCAATCGGCAAGAACACCGAGACCACTGTGAGGGTCATGGCCATCACTGACGTCGCTACTTCGTTGGTCCCCCGGCTCGCCGCCACCTTCGGCTCCTCACCCCGCTCCATGTGGCGGAAGATGTTCTCGCGCACTACGATGGCATCGTCGATGATCAGACCAACCGACAGTGCCAGCGCCAACAGGGTGATCATGTTCAGGCTCAAGCCCAGGGCGTTGAGGCCGGCGAAAGCGCCAATGATAATCACCGGTAGTCCGGCCACCGTCACAAGCGTGTTGCGCAGATCGCGGAAGAAGAACAGCACCACCAGGGAGGCCATGATGGCGCCTATCACCAGGTCCAGAATGGCATCGTCGGTCGATTGTCTGACGAATGTGGACTCATCGCGGATCGTGATGATCTCCAGGTCAGGATGATCGGCCAGTATCTCATCAATGGCTCCCTTGGCCCGGTCAGCAACCTGGACGGTATTGGTGCCGGATTGTTTGCGCACCGAGATGCTGACGGCCGCCTTGCCGTTCAGCCGGCTGTGGCTGCGCACTTCGGCGAAGTCATCTCGGACGGCCGCCACATCGCGCACGTAGGTCGGTGCGCCGGTATAGTTGGC
>JBHHXF010000529.1:0-3137 GCA_046756905.1 Anaerolineae bacterium
ACTGATTACTGATTACTGGTCACTGACCGAGATGATCTCATGAATGAGAGTGTAAGCGAGCAAGTGACGGCGGAAGTATCGAGCGGATCGAGCCGGCGGTTGTGGGTGTTCGGCGGCGCGTTGGTTGTGATTGTAGCGCTGTTGGGGCTTCTGACGATGGGGCTTCGGAGCGCCGGCAGCAGCCCGGAGATCGGGGAGCCAGCCCCCGATTTCAGCCTGTCCCTCTATGATGGCGGCGATCTGACCCTCAGTGACCTGCGCGGGCAAGTAGTGGTGATCAACTTCTGGGCCAGTTGGTGCGATCCGTGTCGCGATGAAGCGCCGGCCCTGGAGCGCGTCTGGCGCGACTACAAAGATCGAGGCGTTGTGTTCATCGGCGTGGATTACGTGGACGTGGAATCCTCCGCGCGCGAGTACATGGCTGAGTTCGACGTCACATATCCCAATGGTCTGGACAAGGGGCAGCGAATCTCGCGCGCCTATCGTATTCGAGGCGTGCCGGAAACGTTCTTTGTGGACAAGAGCGGAAACATCGCTCCTATCACCGTAAGCGGCTTGGTACAGCCCAAGAAGATCAGCCCCATAACGGAATCTGAGTTGAGATTACAACTGGATCGCTTATTGGCTCAGGAGGAAGGCGGATGACCCCCATTATCGTCGCCGGCATACTCATTTTGAGCGCCATAACCGTCGCTTTCGTCCTCTACCCGGTAGTGCGAGCCAGCGCCTTGGCGCGCCGCTACATCACTGATTCTGTGGCCGGCGATCGCTTGGCAGAGCTGATCGCTCAGCGAGACGCCGTCTACGACGCGATACGCGATGTGGACTTCGATCGAGAGACCGGCAAGCTCACTTCGGAAGATCATCGGCTCATGCGCGAGCGCCTCACGGCCGAGGGGGTTCGCTTGCTGCAGGAACTAGATCGCCTGATGCAATCTAATGTTCGCGAGGACATAGAGCGGGAAATCGAGCGTGAGGTGGCGGCTCTGCGCCAGACTGCTCCGGCTGAGGCCGGCGAGGAGCAACTGACGCCGCGTCCGAGGCCGAAGCCGGAGCGCGTGCCCACAGCCGAGCGGTCCGACCGCGAAGTGAGCATCTGCCCCACCTGCGGAGAAGCAATCCGCGCCAGCGCGCAGTTCTGCACACACTGTGGGGCCAGCCTGATCCTGACCTGCCCTCAGTGTGGCGTCACGGTTGCGCCCGACGACCGGTTCTGTCGCAGTTGTGGAGCTCACCTCTCGCAGGCTAGCGCTGAGGCCGCAGCGGTGATGGCCGAGGCAGTTGACTGACAACCTACGAATGAAGCGAATTGCTGTATCTCTTATCATAGCTTCGATAGCTCTATCGCTGCTGGTCCTCTGGTCGAATCCGCTGCATGTGATAGCGCAACCGCCGACCCCCCAGGAGTTGCCAGCTCAGAAACCCTCCGCCCTGCGGGGCCGCGGCATCTATGATGCGCGCTGCACGCGCTGTCACGGGTTGCAGGGCGCCGGCGATGGCGCCATGGCAGCGGACTTGCCGGCGCCTCCGCCCAGCTTCCTCGATGTGGTCCACATGCGCCAGGTCACGCCGGCCGGCTACTTCGACATCATCACCAACGGCAACCTGGAAGCGCTGATGCCGCCGTGGGGCGGCGAGCTCAGCGCGCAGGAGCGGTGGGACGTTCTGGCCTACGTCTGGTCCCTGGGTACGTCGCCAGAGCGCGTTGACGCCGGCCAGCAAACGTATGCCCGAGCATGTGCTGAGTGTCACGGCGATTCCGGTGACAAGGTCGAAGCTGTAAATCTGGGCGAGTTGGCCGGAATGGCCCTTCGCAGCCAGGCTGACCTGGCAACCAGCGTCCGCGATAGTCACACCGACACCGGCTGGCAGGACACGCTGACCGATGATGAGCGATGGGCAGTGGTCGACTATGTGCGTACGTTCACCTACGAACCTGGTTTTACCGCCGTCAAGAAGGCCACGGGCGAAGGTGTCATCGAGGGTCAAGTGATAGACGGCACAGCCGGCGCCCAGGCTGACATGGCCGGCCTCGCAATCACCCTGTTCCCCTTCGTCGGCCAGACCACCCTGGACCCGATCACGACCACAACGACGACTGACGGAAGATTCCGATTTGAGAGTTTGCCAACGGAAGCCGACCGCCGCTACGGTTTGCAAACGCAGTATTTGGGCGTAAGCTACTTTCACCCGGAGCTCATCGGGTTGAGCGAGAACCCATCGGCATCGGCAACGGTGCATGTCTATGAGACAACGACGGACGATACTGCGATTGACGTCCAGCGCAACCACGTGATCATCGAATTCGCCAATAATCGGTTGCAGGTGGCGGAGCTCTATATCTTTCGCAACTCTGGCGACCGGACCTATGTTGGCGATGGCTCGACCCTCAGGTTTCGGCTGCCAGAGGGCGCGGGGAGCGTGCGATTTGACGATGCGCGCATGAACCAATCAACCCGGCTAGATGCGGCCGGCGTCGTGGACACACTGCCAGTGACACCCGGAAGTCGGCAGGTGTTGATGTCTTACAGCTTGCCATACAGTGGGCGATCCATCACGTTCGAGAAGGCGATCGAGTATTCGACTGAGAGCTTGAACGTGCTTGTGGCCGACGTGGGGGTCGAAGTAGACGCCGGCCCGATGGTGGCCGGCGAGCCGGTTTCAACGCAGTCGGATGTTCGATTTCTGAACTTCACGCAACAGGGTGCGTCGGCCGGCGATCAACTAATACTGAAGCTAACAAATTTGCCGGAGGGCGGGTCGGCTGCCAGCGCCGGCGTGCCAGTCGACCGGAGCGGCTCGCTGCGCTGGTTTGGATTGGGATTTGTCCTCTTGGCCCTGGCTTTTATAATGGGATATCCGGCTTTGCGCCCACGCCTGGTAGACGAAGATTTCCTGGACGAGGATACAGCCGGAGTCGTGCTGCGCCGTCAGCGGCAGATGCTCTTGGAGGAGTTGGTCGATCTGGACGATGCTTACGCCGCCGGCGAGCTGGCCGAGAGCAGCTACCGCGACACCCGGTCGGAGGTGAAGGCCGACCTGATAGACATCATGGACCAGTTGCGAAGTCTGGAAAGCACTGCAGCGGGCCATGAATGATGAAGGGTTGTTTGATCGCCGAAGGTCTCCTGACCGAG
>JBHHXF010000530.1:0-3136 GCA_046756905.1 Anaerolineae bacterium
TCGCCGAAGGGCGACTTTGCATTGGTAGGCGCGGTTTCAACCGCCGGCATTAGGCTTACTGGCAAACACAATCCTATCAGGAACGTCTGGCGACTTTGGAGCAAATCAGACAGGAATATCACGCGTGGCGATATGGTACTCAACCAAGACTTCAAAGAGTTTATCGAATCGTTAAACGACAATAACGTGCGGTTTCTCGTTTGCTGTCAACGGTGGAGTAATGGCAAGTACGTGTTGGAAAGAGCCGGCTGGGTGGTCGCCGGCGTGGCGGTGGGTTGAGGCGTGACCGTCGGAGTGGGCGTGACGGTGGCCGTTGGCGAGGGGAACGGCGTTGGTTGCGCCTGCACGGCGGTGACGATGCCGGCATAGCCAGTCACCGTATCCCCGGACGCTCCTGGCGCGGTCTCCAGCACGGCCGCGGCGACGCCGGCGCCCGGATCCAGGCTCAGGAATTGCAGGAGCGCGCTGCCATGCCAGCCGGCCGGCAACACCGCAATGTCCACCAGGTCGATCAGGCGCATGGCACGCGGGCCGAGGGGGGTCTCCGGCTGAAAGGTTGTGATCGATCCATCGGGGCTGTAAAAGGTCAGGCTGATGAACCCCTCGCCGGCCTCGCTCTGGTTCACCACGGCGATCTGTGATGTGTACGTCAGGTTGAGGGAGGACGTCAGTGGATGGTATGCCCGCGTCAGCCATGGGAGAGCAACGTCCGGCGCGGTGAGCGTGGACGTGATCCGGTTGGGTGCGTGATACGCTGCGCCGCTGCCGGCAATCAACAGATCCACGTCGGCGGTGAGGGACGGGATTTCGGGCTGCTCCGGGCCCAAGGCCAGGGAGCGCAGGGCGACGGTGCCCGTGAACGGCAGGGTAAGCCCGTCAACGGTTGCCGTGTCGATTGAGGCACTTCCCCCAGGGCACACCACACGCTGGCTTTCCAGCGTAGGTGTGATCTCGAGTGTTCGATATGTCATTCCCACCAGCGCCGTGAACCGCGTGCTGGCGTTTTGGTTCCGAGTGACAGTGTTCCAGCGGTCGCTATCCTGCCACACCAACGGGACATCGACAGTCTGGTGAGCAGCCGCTCGGCCGGTGGCGTGGGTCGAAAGTAGTGTGCCGTTATCCAGCCGCCGGTCCACCACTACAGCCACGGGCTGCGACGATCGAATCCACACGCTGCCGTTGAGATCCCCCGCAACTTCATCGGCTACGTCTACACGGATTGAGCGTCCCGGTAGAATGGCCGGCAAGATTGCCTGTCTGGGCAGACAGCTTGCGCCGGAGAGAAATTCCAGCTCAACCTCGCCGGAACATTCCTGGCCGAGGTTCTGGACATACAGTATGGTCTGGCTTGTGTCCGAAGCTTCTACCCAGGGAATGGTGGTGACGTAAGCTCCCTGGTCCGTGTCCCAGAAGCCGGCCACCGCCGGCGCAACGCCGACGTAGGCGCTGCTCGCGATCTCCGGCTCCTCGCCGCCCCTGTTGGGCAAGGTCTCCCGACCGCCGCCCCCCACGTGACTCGTCCCCCCGAATTGTTTACCGCTGTTCATCCGCGTTCTCCGAACCACGATAGCCAGCGGCTCGCCAGACGTGACACCACAAACCGCGTCCCCCGGCTGCGCCGAGTGCACGATGGCGGACCGTGCCTCGGCCAGCGTCGGGTCACTACCAACGTCGAAAGTCTGCACCGCGCCGGCTGGGATCGGACCGACACACTGCATCGCCAGCGGTTCGCGGGAAGCAGGGCACTCGGCATCAGCGGGACCGAAAAACTCAATTCGGGCTGACGTTGGCACGTTCCCGGTATTCTGGATCTGCAGGATAGTCCGCCAGCCGTCACCCAGGTCGATGGCCGGCACAGCCAGGGTGTAGTCGGTGCTGGCTGTGAACGCGGCCTGTTCGGTTTCTGTGGCCAGCAGCAGGTGCCGGCTTAACCCTAACAGGGTCAGCGTTACCGCCACAGCGGTGATGACAGCAACGGGACGACGCATGTGGAAGCTCCTCTCAGGTAAGCGGGGTCCGTTTGCCTGTAAATACGAGGAGCGATGCGGCGCTGTTATGCTCGTCCTATGCTCGTAGCAAGGCTCGTAGTAAGGCACGCAGCGGAGCGGAGTGCCGTTCGTTCGACGGCACTCCGCTCCGCTGCGTGCCTTACTACGAACTTGAACCCGTTATCTGCGAGCGCAACTCTTCAGGGGTGAGGGTGGCATTACCCAGCTTGCGGATGACCAGGCCGGCGGCGTGGCTGGACAGGCGGGCGGCGTCTACCGGATCGGCGCCGGCGGCCAGGGCCAGGGTGAGCACGGCGATCACTGTGTCGCCCGCCCCGGTCACGTCGAAGACGTCCGTGCGGTTGGCAGCCGGAATGTGGCGATAACCGTCGGCAGAGGTGAGTGACATGCCCTCTTCCCCCCGACTGATGAGAACGAGGTTGGCACCGAGTTCGTCGCGCAGTTGCCGGCCGGCGGCCTCGAAGTCCGACTCCTCGACCAATCGCCGGCCCAGCGAGGCTTCCGCGTCTCGTCGATGGGCGCGCACGACGTCGAAGCCGGCAAAGTTGTAGAGGTCGCCCTGGGAATCGACGGTCAGGAGTTTGTTGTGCCGGCGCGCCGAAGAGCGTGCGGCCTCGATGGTGGCCGGCGTGACGACTCCAGTCTTGTAGTCAGACACCACCACCGCGTCAACCTCGGCTGTGAGATTGCGTAGATGATCGATGAGTCGTCGTTCAACGTTCTCACTGACGGGCCGGCGCTCCTGGCGGTCGATCCGGGCGACTTGCTGGGGGAACAGGCGTGTGCCTTCGGCCAGAACGCGGGTTTTCAGCGTGGTTGGCCGGCCCTCGTCCACCACCACGCCGTCGGTGGCGATGCCGGCCTGTCGCAGGGCTTGTGCTAGCTGCTGTCCCTCCGCGTCGTCGCCGATGATCCCCAGCACGTGGGCCTGTCCGCCCAGCGCAGCGATGTTGTGAGCCGGATTGGCAGCGCCGCCGGGCAGGTGGAAGCGCCGGCTGAACGCCAGCACCGGAATCGGCGCCTCGCGCGACAGCCGTTCCGCCCGCCCCACGATGTATTCGTCCAGAAACAGGTCGCCGATGACGAGCACGGTCTGGTGGGCCAGTCTAGGAATGAGATCGAGTAGT
>JBHHXF010000531.1:0-3134 GCA_046756905.1 Anaerolineae bacterium
AATCGGCGGGTCTCGGACCCGCCTGGAGCGAATTTTCCCAGGTACTGATAATACCGCAACACCAATCCGATCTTCCACAGAGAAGGAGCAAGCTTGTGATCCGCGTACTCTTTGTTTGTCTGGGAAATATATGCCGGTCGCCCATGGCCGAGGGCGTGTTTCGCCACCTGGTACAGCAGGCCGGCCTGGCCGATGGCTTCGAGATCGAATCTGGTGGGACGGGGGGCTGGCACGTTGGCGAACGGCCGCACCGGGGCACCCAGCGCGAGCTCCGCGCCCGGGGAATAGACCTGGCCGGTAAGCGCGCCCACCAGGTATCGTCCCATGACCTGGAGGCGGCCGACTATGTGATCGCCATGGATAGGTCGAATCTGCGAAACTTGCAGCGCCACAGCCCACGAATCCAGCTCGATGGGAAGCTACACCTGCTCCTCGACTTTGCCGAGGATGTTGACATCCAGGATGTGCCAGACCCCTACTACGAAGGTAACTTCGACCGCGTGTACGAATTGGTCGAGGCCGGCTGCCGAGGGCTGCTGGACTACATCCTCGAGCAAGCAGGCGTTGAGGGGCAGAGCGATCAATGAAGTTCCCTACCCGAACAGTTAACCTCTTCCTGCTCTGGATCCTATTCTCTCTCCTTGCCATCGCGTACATCGGTCAATACCCCTACCTGGGCCTGGGAATCGCCATCTTCGGCGGAATTGTCCTCGGCGTCATGTCATTTCTATACTTTGAGCCAGAGCCGCCGGCCGGCCACAGCGAGAGAGAAGCCCAGCACGACGCCGAAGAAGAACCTGCAACAGAACATGAACCGGACAGGGATTAGGTATTGGGTATTGGGTATTGGGTATTGGTACCCAATGCCCAATACCCAAAACACCCCCTCGTTTGACCACCTGAGTGACAGATGCTACACTTGGGCCAATGGAGAGGGTTGGTAATCGAACTCACCGCATCCACCACATCGAAGCACTATCATTCGTCCTAACACGTGGAGAGAGCAAATGCCCTACAACATCGACTGGGAAGCTGCCGGCCAGGAAGCCGTAGAAATCTTGCAGCGTCTCATCCAAATTGACACCACTAATCCGCCAGGCAATGAAAGGCCGGCGGCCGACTACATCCGACATCTGCTGTCCCAGGATGGAATCGACAGCGAAATCCTGGAATCGGCGGCTGGTCGCGCCAACCTGGTTACGCGGCTCAATGGGGACGGTTCCGCCGGCCCTCTTCTCCTCCTCGGCCATACCGACGTCGTCTACGCTGATCCAGATGAGTGGACCTATCCGCCTTTCGGGGGCGAGATTCACGATGGCTACGTCTGGGGACGCGGCGCGCTGGACATGAAGGACTTGGTCGCCATGGAACTCATGACCATCCTGCTGATAAAGCGCCACAACATCCCGCTCAAGCGCGACCTCATCTTCCTGGC
Source organism: Anaerolineae bacterium (assembly GCA_046756905.1). Classification (GTDB taxonomy): domain Bacteria; phylum Chloroflexota; class Anaerolineae; order Epilineales; family JAANWY01; genus JBHHTZ01. Next base: position 1,436 of record JBHHXF010000531.1, read on the forward strand.
TGTCGCCGACGAAGAGAACATGGGGCATTTCGGCGCTCGTTGGATGCTGGAGAATCATCGTGACAAGATCGATGCGGAGTACGTTATTAACGAGGGTGGACGAGGGATTCGGTTGAATGACCGCGAATTCTACATGGTCTCGACTGCTGAGAAAGGGTATGGCGATCTGCAACTGATAGCGCGCGGCTCAGCCGGCCACTCTGCCATGCCGCGCGGTCAGAACCCCGTCGTGACCATCAGCCGCGCTCTGGCAGCACTCGACGACTACGAGCCGCCATACCGGCTCACCCGATCCGTCCACGAGATGTTTGACCAAACCCGTGAGGTATTCCCGGTGCCGGATGGAATTGGTGGCGCGAACCTGCGAGACGTGCTGACCCCCATCCTCGACATGCTGCCCGATGAGATAGGCCGCATGGTGCAATTTGCTGTGCGTGATGTTTTCTCGCCAACCATGATGAATGCCGGCATAAAGGAAAACGTAATTCCCAATCAGGCTACGGCCAACGTCAACACCCGCACCCTGCCCGGTGTCCCGCTGGAGGAACTCCTGGAGACCGTCCGCAGTGTGATCGGATCGGATATTGAGATCAATGTGAAGGAGTTTTACCCGGGGACGGAGTCGCCTTCTGACACGCCGCTATTTGAAGCAATCGATTCTGTGATGAACGAGGTGTCGCCAGGCTGTGTGGTCTCGCCCTACCTGTTGCCGGCCACCACAGATTCACGCTTCTTCCGCAACCATGGCATTAGAGCCTACGGTTTTGATACCGTCGTCACCCCACCGGCCCTGGCCCAAACAATTCATGGCAAGGACGAACGCGTCTCCATCGAGAACATCCATCTCGGCACCGAGCGCCTATTCCGCGTTGTAGCCCGCTTTTGCGGTCAGATGTAGAACCTGTTAAATCGCATGGGACGTTGGAGTTATCGACTTGCTCGCATTGTCAACCTATCGACGATCCTCATCGTCGCAGGTTTTTTGCTGCTTGCTTTGGGTGGGTTGAGCTTTTATCGGCAGTACAGGCCGGCTGAACCACCGGTTGAATTGGCTCAAGAGCCTACAGCACTGCCACCCACGCCGCTTCCACCATCACCGGTGGCATCACCGACCCCATATCCGACATACACGCTCTATCCTACTTTCACACCATACCCCGAGCAGCCGACGCCTACCACGACTCCGACTCCAATCCGGCCGCCGGCTGATAGTCCGCCGGCCAGGATTGTCATCCCGTCCATCGGTGTGGATTCGCCCATAGTAGAAGTCGGCTGGAGTGTTATCGAGGGCAAGGACGGCAAGTTCAGAAGCGCGTGGGATACTGCCGATTACGCCGTCGGGTATCATAAAACATCCGGCCTGCCCGGCAACATAGGTAACTGTGTTCTTTCGGGCCACAACAACATCAAGGGTGAGATCTTCAAGAATCTCTCTGATGTGAAAGCCGGGGACATGATCTACCTGTACGATGCCGGCCACAAGTATGACTACAAGGTCGAAAACGCATTCATCGTAAAAGAGGTGGGCGCTTCGGAAGAACAACGCCGCAAGAATGCGCAGTGGATTGCGCCCACATCGGATGAGCGATTGACGTTGGTCTCCTGCTGGCCATACTGGACCAACACCCATCGAGTCATCGTCATCGCCAAGCCGTACATTCCGGCGACACCGGAGCCCGGCGCACCCGAGTACCGGTGA
>JBHHXF010000532.1:0-3134 GCA_046756905.1 Anaerolineae bacterium
CACCGCCGGCCTCCAGGAACTCAATGCACGCCTCGACCTTCGGCTTCATGCTGCCGGGGGCGAAATGCCCTTCCCGAAGGTACTGTTTCGCCTCAGAGACTGTCATGCGGTCGAGCCACTGCTGGTTCGGCTTGCCGAAGTTGATGGCGACCTTTTCCACAGCGGTCGAAATAAGGTAGAGCTCGGCTTGAATACGCCTGGCGAGTAGGCCACTGGCCAGGTCCTTGTCGATGACCGCGGCCACACCACGCAGTTCCCCTTTCCTGTTGCGTACGACGGGGATGCCGCCGCCGCCGACAGCGATCACGATCCAACCCTGGTGGATGGCACTGCGGATAGCATCTTCCTCCAGCACCTCCACCGGCTGGGGAGAGGGGACGATGCGCCGCCAGCCGCGGCCGGCATCTTCCACCACCGGCCAGCCCTCATTGGCGAAGCGCTGGGCCTCCTCTTCCGTCAGGAAGCCGCCGATTGGCTTGGTGGGATGTTGGAAAGCCGGGTCGTCTCGATCCACCAGCACCTGGGTGACGATGGTCTGCGCCCGGCGGTCCATACGCCGGCGGGTGAACTCGTTGTCAAGAGCCTGTTGTAGCATGTAGCCGATAGAGCCTTGAGTGTCGGCCCCAATGAGGTCCATGGGCGTGGTGTGGAGTTCGTGGGCCGCTAGCTCGTTGCGCCGCAGGATGAAACCGACCTGCGGGCCGTTGCCGTGGGTGACGACCACATCCCACCCCTGCTGAATCATGTCCGTGATGTGGGTGCAGGTCTCCCGCACAGCATCCCACTGAAACTTTACTGCGGTGTGTTGCTTGTCCTTGATCAGTGAATTGCCGCCGATGGCAACTACCGCTACCTTGCGATGTGCGTTAGTCATTCAAGCCTCCAACCGAAATATTTGAACCTGCTTGAGTGAATCGAAACGTGAAACGTGAAACGTAAAACGTGATAAATGCCTCACGTTTCACGTTTTGCGTTTCACGCGGCAACCCGAGACGGCGGATCTGGTTTGCCAGACTACCTCATCGTCAACGCCATGACCGCCTTCTGCGCGTGTAATCGGTTCTCGGCCTCATCAAAGACCACGGACTGCGGGCCGTCGAGGACAGCGTCGGTGACTTCGATGTTGCGGTCCGCCGGCAAACAGTGCATGTAGATGGCATCCTCTTTGGCCAGACTCATCCGCCGCTCGTCGGTGATCCAGTCCTGATATTTTCCGCCGATGCGCGCCGATTCCTCCGGGTCATCGGTGGTGAGGAGACAGCCCCACGACTTGGGGTAGACGATGTCGGCATCTCGGAAGCCGGCGTCGAAGTCATCCATAATCTCGAAGTCGCCGCCGTGCTTGCCAGCGTTCTCCCGCGCCTGGTCCAGGATTTCGGGCATCAGCTTGTACTCCGGCGGATGCACCAGCCGCACGTTCATGCCGAAGCGAGTCATCAGCAGGACCAGGGACTGGGGCACGCTGATGGGTTTCTGGTAGCTGGCAGCGTAGGCCCAGGATACGGCGATGGTCTTGCCCCGAGGGTCGCCCTTCTTTTCGATGATCGTCATCAGGTCGGCCAGAACCTGGAAGGGGTGGTAGAAGTCGCACTGCATGTTCAGCACCGGCACGCGGCTGGCCTCCGCCACACCTCGGATGTACGCGTTGCCGACGCCCCAGTCCACCTGACGGATAGCCAGACCGTCGTGGTAGCGGCCCAGAATCTCGCCAATCTCCGTGGCGGTGTCGCCGTGGGCGATCTGGGTGGTGCGGGACTCGATGAAGGCGGCGTGGCCGCCCAGTTGGGCCATGCCGGCCTCGAACGAAGCCCGGGTGCGGGTGCTGGAGAAGAAGAACAGCATGGCCAGCACCTTGTCGCGCAGCAGCGGATGCGGCACTCCCAGCGCGCGCTGGCGTTTCAGGTCGAAGGCCACATCCAGCGCCGTCTCGATCTCTTCCTTCGTCCACTCCTGGGTCGTGATCATGTCACGACCACGCAGGTCAGTTTGCATTGTTGCCCCCTACTCCACTGCTCCGAGAATGAGCGCCAACAAGGCCATGCGCACGACCACACCGTTGTATGCCTCGACCCAATAGCGGGCGTGGCGCGTGACGTCCACGTCGGTGGGCAATTCGTCCATGCGCGGCAGCGAGTGCAGCACGATGGCGTGGCTCTGGGCCTTGTCGCGCAGAAGCTGGCGCGTCACCCGGTACTGCGGGGGGGTCGCGCCTTCATCACCCGTACGTTCGTCGCGGGATTTGGTGTAATCGGGCTGAACGACCGGCTCCATGTAGATGACGTCCGCATCGCCGATGGCGTCTTCCACCGACTCGACTTCCCGGTAGCGCAGACCGAGCCCCTCAATCTCCTGCTTGAAGTCATCGGTGAGAGACATCTCTGGCGGGGAAACAAAACTGGCGGTGATGTCGAACTTGGCCATGGCGTAGCTGATGGAGTGCATGGTGCGCATGCGCATATCGCCCACACACAGGATGTGCAGGCCGTCCAGCGTGCCCAGTTCGCGCCAGATGGTGAACATGTCGATGAGAACCTGGGTCGGGTGCTCGCCCCAGCCGTCGCCGCAGTTGATGATCGGCACGCTGGCCCATTTGGCCGCCTCGTGGGGAGCGCCCTGCTGGAAATGGCGCATGGCGATCACATCGCCGTAGTATTCCAGCATGGAGACGGTGTCTTTGATGGACTCCTGGTAGAAGTCGCCGGCCCGCGTCATCTTCGCATCCGAAAAGCCGGTCACGTGCCCTCCCAGGCGATGCATGGCCGCCTCGGTGCTGATCCGTGTCCGCGTGCTGGGCTGGTAAAAGGCGGTAACAAGCGTCTTGTGGCTGAGCAAGTCGCCGTTGGTCCGATCGCGGGCGTACGGCTCCAACTCTTCAGCCACCTGATAGATGTGCATGTACTCGTGGCGCTCGAAATCCTTCAACGACAGGATGTCGCGCCCCAGAAAACTCCTCATGTTGTGACCTCCGTATGTGAAAAAAGCTGAAAGTTGCAGGTCAAAGGTTGCAAGTTTGAAGATCACGGTCTTCAAACCTTCAACCCTTCGGCGGTCCCTTCGATGAACTCAGGACACTGCTCAGGACACCGCCCTTCACCTGCAACCTATAGCCGAGCGAGGGGATGATACTAAAATTG
>JBHHXF010000533.1:0-3129 GCA_046756905.1 Anaerolineae bacterium
ACGAACGCAGGCCTGGATTCCTATTTATGCAGGAAAACCCACGTTTTGTCAAGTTCAGCGATCGCTCTAACGATACTACTGAGCCTTATTGTCAGGTGCCGGGCACCTCCATTTGGGAGTAAAGGTCATCAGGCTGCAACAAACAGTCCGGTCACGTACATAATGACCAGACCGATAGTCAGACCGGCCAGGTTCAGTAACACGCCGGCCTCCTTCGAGCTCTCGCGGTGAATGAGCCGGACTAGTTTATAAACCACCTGAAAGATGGCGCCGGCACCAACCGCCAGGAAGAGGATCGCCAGGGTGGGCGAGTAGGTGAAGCCGCCGATCCAGGCACCGACGATCGTCGGGGTACCAGCTATAGCGCCCATGATCGCTAGGTGCCTCAGCCCGGGGCTGTCCTTCGCCACCGGCGCCACAATGCCCAGCCCTTCCGTGGTGTTGTGGATGGTAAAGCCGATGATCAGGAAGGCCCCCAGGGCAATCTCTCCCAGAGCATAGGCCGCTCCGATGGCCAGCCCCTCGCCCAGGTTGTGCAACCCAATGCCGGCTGCGATCATGTAAGCCAGCATCAGCCGGCCATGGGTTTTGCCTTTGCTGCGGCCAACAGAGCGCATCCTTTGTCCGATGGCAACCAGAGCCGTCACGCTGACGATGAAGCCAATGGCGATGACGCCCACACCCTGGAACGCGTCTGGCACCTGGCCGGCCGAGCCCAGCGCTTCTTCCAGGGCATCGATCCCCAGGAAGATGAGCAGGCCGGCGGTCAGGCTCAGGAAGAAGTTCATCCACTTCCGGCCAATCCGGCGCAGAAACGGATACCATAAGAGCCCGAGCGCGACGGGAATAACGCCCACGTAGATCCCCAGGAGGGTGAAAATGCCCAGGAAGCGTATGCCCGGCCGAGGCGTTGCCACTGCCACCTCTACCTCTGTGCTGAACGTGACACCGGTGTTGGTGAGCAGCGTAATCTCGTGGGCCTCGCCATCCACCCACGGGTAGGGAATCGCAATAGTGGCGCGTCCCAACCTGGAGATGGTCCGGGCCGGCTGAATCTGGTGTGCCCAGTAGGCCTCATCCACCAACACCTGGGCGACGGTCACTGGCTCTGGGCCGCCGTTGACCACGTGCACCACCATTTCCCTGGGCTCCGTGCTGAGGGTGACCCGCTGCAGTGTCAATTCCTCCACTGGCGGGAAACCGGAGCGGAGGAAGCCGGTGGGGTCGAAGACCAGGAACGCAGCCACTAACGCTGTCAGCAGGATCAAGGGTAGTATACCCATGGCCCAGGTACGCAGCGTCGAACCTGTGACAGTTTCAGGAGTGCGGACTTGTGATCGTTGCATCATGATCCTCCGAACTATCGCCGATCTCGGGCGGGAGGTTGGAGATTAGAGACTAGAGATGGGATATTGTTTCGCCAACAGCACAGGTCCAATCTCTAGTCTCTAATATCTAATCTCTCACCTCGAAGAATCCCATCCAACCCAACTCGGCAAACTCACTCTGATGGGCGTGGAACATGTAGAGCCCTGGCTCAAAACCATCAAAGGAGAAGTCAAGGATGCCGCGCTGCGCCTGGCACTGCATGATCGTGTCCACTGTTCTGAGTGTGGGCTGTAACGTCGTACCATGGTCGTAATAGTCGAAGAAATTGGCATGCAGGTGGAAGGAGTTGATCGGATCAAACTCGGTCAGGTTGGTCAGGTACACCCGCTGGAGCTGGTCGCGTCGGATCTGAATCGGCTGGTTCATGTAGGCGAAGGCCACCGTGTTAACGGCGTAAACCTCGTTCTCGTTATCGAAGTTGGTATCGAAGCCGTTCATCACCATAACCATCTCGTTGACCGAGTCGTTCTCCGGGTACTGATGGTTGCGGGTCTTGGCCACCTCCCTGGCACTCCCTTCGTGCTTTTCTGGATCGGGGTCCACGATGAAGGCGCCGTACAGTCCCTTGTGGATGTGGCGCTTGAGCGGGATGGCATGGCAGTGATAGAGGTGGCAGCCGAAGGGATAAGCGTCGAACTCATAGACCGTGCTGTCGCCCGGCGCAATCATGCCGGCACCGACGCCCGGCACACCGTCCATTGAGGCAGGATGAATGCCGTGGAAGTGGATGGTATGGGGATGGCTGCCGGCGTTGGTGAACCGGATCCGGATCCGGTCGCCCTCCACGCAGCGGATGGCCGGCCCGGGGACGCGACCGTTGTAGGTCCAGGCCGGAAAGAAGACGCCCGGCGCTACTTCGATCTCTCGATCCACGGCGACGATGGTGTACTCACGCAGGGTTTGGCCATTATCGAGCCGGCTCACCTGCCCGTAGTCGAAGTCGATCAGCAGCGCTGTCGGATCGAAGCCGTTGGCCCCGTGATTGACCTGGCCAACTGCCCCCATGCCAGCGTGGTTGTGCTCGGCGTGGTTGGCGACAGACTGAGAGGTGACCGTTCCTTGCCTGGGCGAAGCCATACCCAGCAGCACGGCCCCTCCAGCGACGCCCACCGCACCGGCGGTGCCGACTTTCAAGAAATCGCGCCTTGACCAGTCTCTTTTCATGAGTCAGTTGCCTTCAGTTTTGTGTTTCATAAAATATAATTTAGGAAACGCTAAATTATCAATATTATAGCCGGTTTCGCCGATGCTGTCAAGGCGGGGTGAGTCAGGTAAATGGGGCTAAGGAGACCGGGGTGGTCTGCTGCGCAGCCGGGTGTACTCGCGGAAACATTCCAGAACCTGCCGGCGGGTAGCAATACCCGTCGTGCCGATTTGCTGGACGGTGATGGAAGCCACCAGGTTGCCCACCAGCGCGGCCTCCGCCGGCTCCGCGCCGGCACAGAGGGCGGAAACGAGGCCCGCCATCACGCTATCCCCTGCCCCCACGATGTCGATGGGTCCCCTCACCGGAACAGCCGGGACGTGATCGCAGCCGCCGGGATCGAACAGCAGGATCCCCTCGGCTCCGATGGTGAGAAACACCGGCCGGCCGGTGCGTCGGTACAGTTCCACCCCGCACGCTTCCAGCAGCGCCCGATCGATGTGTGTCTCGCGGTCTGGATGCACGGCTCGCACTGCTTCGCGGCGGTTGGGCTTGATGATCACGTCGCGGAACAGCCCGATGCGCTCGCGCGAGTC